>MWEV01000098.1 GCA_002071245.1 Deltaproteobacteria bacterium ADurb.Bin026 | reverse complement strand
ATCATAGAAACCTTTTCTCTTGATGTCATGATTGGTTGTCTTGCCAACTTGACAATAGATGCAATCAAAGCTACAGAATTTTTTCGGGATGATATCGACTCCGAGCGAAAAACCAAGCCTTCTTGATGGAACAACTCCAAAGGTAAATCTTTTCATACAGGATAATATTAGATTATTAATCGAAATATTTAAATAAAAATTCTATCAAAAATATGTTTTTTTTCTCTGTATGTATTTTTAAAATGGCTGATAACATTGACTTTAATTTTATAAATAGTGTATTATTAGCACAAGGGCGGTTAGCTCAGGTGGTTAGAGCGCTGGTCTCACATACCAGAGGTCGTAGGTTCGAATCCTATACTGCCCACCATCTTTGTTTTTCAGGGGGTCCAATGTCAGGACATAGTAAATGGAGTTCGATCAAACATAAAAAAGGAGCAGCAGACGCAAAAAGAGGAAAGATGTTCACTAAATTAATCAAGGAAATTACCACCGCAGCGAGAATTGGCGGCGGCGACCCTGATGCTAATGCACGACTTAGGGTCGCTGTTGCGCAGGCTAAGGCTGAAAACATGCCTAAGGAAAACATCGAAAGGGCTATAAAAAAAGGAATCGGTGCGATCGAAGGGGAAAGCTACGAAGAATATACATATGAAGGATACGGGCCTGGCGGAGTGGCTATATTAATAGAGGTATTGACGGATAACAAAAAACGCACAACAGCAGAGATCAGGCACATATTATCGAGGTTAAACGGAAATATGGGCGAAGCTGGATGTGTATCGTGGATGTTTAATAAAAAGGGATATTTTGCGTTTGACAACAAGACAACAGATGAAGACAAAATCATGGAACTTGCCTTAGAGTCAGGCGCAGAAGATATATCAACCGATGAGAATGAAATAGAAGTAATAACTGATGTTACAAATTTTGATCAGATAAAGAAGGTTTTTGATACAAACAATCTAAAATATTCTGTTGCTGAAATAAGTATGATCCCCCAAATGTCTGTAAAGCTTGAAGGAAAAAATGCTGAGACAATGTTAAAACTCATGGAAACGCTCGAAGATTCGGATGATGTTCAACGCGTGTATGCCAACTTTGACATTTCTTTTGAAGAAATGGAAAAGATAACATCCAATAAATAACTTGTCCCATGGTTATCCTTGGTGTTGACCCTGGTTTGGCTAGCACAGGTTTTGGAGCAATAGCGTTCAAAAACAGTATACCCCCTTCCCTGATAAAATGTGGTTGTATAAAAACATCGATTGGGCTACACATCTCAGACAGATTAGCTCAGATATATGCAGATACTGAGCATCTAATTCAAACCGTTAAACCTGATTTAGTTGCAATTGAAAATATATTCTCTTTAGTGAGATATCCCAAGGCAGGAATATTATTGGGAGGGGTGCTCGGTGTGATATATTTGTCTGTCTTTCAACATGGCATACGGTTGATCGAAATTGCGCCAAAAGAAGTCAAAAGTGCACTTGTAGGCTATGGCAATGCAAATAAAAAGCAAATAAAAGAAGCAACCCAAAAGATACTCAAAATAACAGCATCCTTGACATTTCATGCTGCTGACGCATTGGCGATAGCCCTTACCGCATATTACAGAAACGGACATCAGGCAAAGGTATGATAAGTTATCTGGAAGGAAAACTTAAGAGGATATATGACGACCGCATTACCGTGTTGGTTGGTGGGATAGGTTACGATGTGCTTGTCCCATCATATGTTATGAGTGAAATCAAAAAATCCCACGCACAGGATTCCGACATAAGCCTTTTTATTTCATTTAATCAAACAGAAAGACAACCCAAACCAGTTATCGTTGGTTTTAAAAATGATCTGGATAGACAGTTTTTCGAGCTTTTTATTTCTGTTGAGGACATAGGCCCTGCTGCAGCGATTAAGGCTATTGTTATGCCTATAAGGGACATTGCCCGGGCTATTGAAGAAAAAGACATCAGGACGTTGAAACTCTTAAAGGGAATTGGCGATAGAAAGGCACAAAAGATCATCGCCACCTTGAAGGGAAAGGTTGCAAAATATGCGTTAATCCCGGAGGTAGCGGTACCTATTGAAACAAAAGAAGATTTTAGAAAAGAAGTCGAATATGTGCTTGTTAATCAATTAGGGCACAAAACAATAGAGGCGCGTAAAATGATTGAAGAGGCGATAAAGAGAAATCCACATATATCCTCTTCAGAGGAACTCTTTGAAGAGGTATACAGAGGAGAAAACAGTGATAAACGAGGAATCCATTAAACCTTCACAAACTGAAAAGATCGACATTAATCAGGATCAAGATGAACCACTTAATATCAACCTGCGACCGAGGTTGCTCTTCGAATACGTTGGCCAAAAAAAGGCTGTAGAAACACTTAAAATCGCCATTGAAGCAGCCTTGAAAAGAAAAGAACCCTTGGAACATATTCTATTTAATGGACCGCCTGGTCTTGGCAAAACAACCCTTGCACACATTATCGCAAACGAGATGGGGACAAAGATTATTACATCCTCTGGTCCTGCGCTTGAAAAAGGTGGGGATTTGATGGGTCTTTTAACCCATATGGAAAGAGGTGATGTATTTTTTATTGACGAAATACACAGGATACCAAAGGTTGTCGAAGAATTCCTTTATCCTGCTATGGAGGATTTTGCCGTTGATTTTATATTCGACAAAGGGGTACATGCAAGAACACATAGATACAGGCTTGAACAATTCACATTAATAGGCGCCACAACTCGAGCCGGACTTTTATCATCGCCCCTGAGAGAGAGGTTTGGTATCACGCGCGACCTTGATTTTTATACTGAAAAGGAACTTATTCACATAGTTAAGCGTTCAGCATCAATTCTCAATACAACAATCGATGAAGAAGGTGCATACGAAACCGCAAAAAGGTCAAGAGGTACCCCAAGAACTGCCAACAGGCTTTTGAAACGCATTCGCGATTATGCTCAGGTAAGGGCAAAAGGACATATCACAAGAGAAGTTGTGCTTGAAGCGATGAAGTTAGAAGGCGTGGATGACTACGGACTTGGAGAAACAGATAGAAAATTTCTAAAAACAATAATACTGAATTATAAAGGCGGCCCCGTCGGCATTGAGGCCATTGCAGCAACGCTTCAGCTTGAAAGCGATGTCCTCATAGAAGTTGTTGAGCCATTTCTTTTAAAGATGGGTTTTATAATAAGAACCTCACAGGGAAGAAAGACATCTGCAAAGGCATATCAACATCTGAATATTTCAGTAAAAGAAAAAACCGAGTCGATGCTGTTTTAAGAAGTTATCAACTAAGACATTTTTATATTCAACTCAAGATAACCATTGAAGCTATGTTTAAAGCGGCTTTTATGATAGGGTAACTCTTTTTACCTGACCTTTTTCCCCTGTAAATTGTGAATCTTTCCCGTTCAAAAATATTTTAATGCCACCGGCATTCCCCACAAGAAGATCAAACTTTTCCTTTGCATTTAATATTACCACTTCCTCAGGTTTCAGCATCAGTTCCTTTTTTTCAGTTCCATCAATAATTACGCTAACCCATGTCCTCTCATGACAGGTTATCATCAATTTTTTTGTATCTGTAATCTGAGAAATTATTTTGTTTTCTTCCTTTATTGTAACGCTATTTGCAACATGAACGGCATTTTCAAATTTAGATGTGATCTTACGGTCTTTGTATATATAATCAAAAACAAAAAAACCAACGACGACAATCATAACAGACGCATAAAATAACACTGCCTTTGGTATTTTAAATGCGCTCCATGAAGATATATTTAATTCACGTGTCTTTTTTGGTTCATTTATGGTTTTCACCACATTTTCAGTGAGGTTTTCCATGCTCTTTTGTAAGTCTTCCTTCAAATAAGGATCAACATCTTCGCTAACACCAAGTAACTCAGAATAACTACGAACATAACCCTTCACATAAACAATATGTGGTAAATTATCCCAGTCTCCAGATTCAATTGCCTTTATAATCGTTTTCCTATAACAAAGTGCTTCAGAAATATCTGCTACTGAAAAGGCCTTTTCTTCTCTTTTTTGTCTTAGAATCTGTCCAACCTTATCAAGATCAAAATATTTTTTTGAGACATTCTCGCTTATAACAGGGAGCGTTTTTTGTATTACACCACCTCTTATGCTTTTAACATGAGCAGTAGTCTGAGCATCTTCCGTAGTCTTCTTTTTTTCTGTCTGTTTTTCTAATTTTTCCAGAGTTGTTTCGTTGATGTTGTTTAAATCATCTATAATTGACGATAGAGACTTTCCTAAAGCATCTTTTTTTCTCGACATTTCTACCCCGTCAAAATGTATGCTTTTATTATAGTGATATTTTTATTATTTGCAAACAATATTTTATACGCTGTAAAAACGTTTTCTTTTAACCGTGTAATATTATTTACAATCCTGGCATATAAGTAATTCATCCATTGCAGTTTTGGATATTTTTGAAATAAACTCCAGTTGTTCGACTGGGGCATGGTATCTGCCACAAACAGGACACCTTGCGAGCTCAAATTTCTTTCTCCAGATAGTTCTAAAACCATTTCTGTCCTCCATGTAGATATGCTCTGTAGGGCAAGCCACAGCACATGCCCCGCAGCCTATACATACCTCTGATGGTTCGTCAAAAGGTGTAGAAACCCTCTTAAACGGTCCCTTCCCTGTCAAAGAGATTGCAGAAACACCAACAATATTTTCACAGGTTTTTACACACGTATTGCAAAGTATACATTTTCCTTTATCATTGTCTTTTGTATAACGAACTATGTTTACACCGTACTGTTTTGCAAGATAAGCAATAACATC
>MWEV01000097.1 GCA_002071245.1 Deltaproteobacteria bacterium ADurb.Bin026 | reverse complement strand
AACCCTCTATACGTAATCGACACTGATAAATGTAGAGGTTGCAAGGTATGTCTCGAGATCAACTGCCCTGCCATCAGTTGGAAAGAAGGTGCTGGCCAGACAGCAGACGGTCACAAGAGAAAAGGTACTGTATACATTAATCCCGATCAGTGCGTCGGTTGTGAAGTTTGCGTCCAGGTTTGTAAATTCGAAGCCATTGTACCGGGCAAAAAGTGAGGAGGGAGAACATGAAAGACGGAAAAACAACAAATATATTTCTTTCAGGTGTTGGCGGACAGGGGGCAATCCTCGCGAGCAACATCCTTGCCGAAGTCTTTATCAAGGCCGGGTACGATGTGAAAAAGGCGGAAGTTCACGGTATGGCACAGAGAGGCGGAGACGTAACAACACATTTCAGATTCGGAAAAAAGGTCTATTCGCCGCTTATCAAATACGGTGATGTGGATTATCTCCTTTCCTTTGAGCTTCTCGAAGCAATCCGCTATATCAATTGGGTGAAACCTGAAGGCAAGATTATCATCAACAACCAGAAGATATTGCCGCCTGCCGTAAACTTAGGTCAGATGGAATATCCCAAAGACGTTGATGAAATATTCAAAAAGTATTTCAAGGAAAACGTATACGCAATCGATGGGCAGGAGATTGCAAGAAAACTCGGCAATATCCAGGCAGCAAATGTGGTGCTTGTCGGTGCATTCTCAAACTTTTTCCCCGAAGTAAAGGATGAGCAGTTTGTGGATGCAATCAAAAGCCTCCTCGCACCAAAACTCCACGATTTGAACGTCAAAGCATTCTATGAAGGTAAGAAGGCCCTCTAAAAGGGGGCCTTCCCCCTTTTTTCTTTTTTTTGTTTTTGTAGTTTTAATCCTTTCTATTTTACCATACTATAGGACGGTGTACGCTATGGAACTGTTTTCACTCGGAAATGGTCTTCAATATGTCTTTCAACAACGCAAGGATACAGGCGTTGTTGCCCTGCAAATCTGGGTTAAGGCGGGAAGCAAATATGAAGACCAGAAGATAGCAGGCATCACGCACTTTATCGAGCACCTTATCTTTAAAGGTACTGAAAAAGTCAAGGCAAACGAGATGGCTTCGCGTATCGAATCGTTGGGTGGTGTGGTGAATGCGTATACCTCATACGACAATACGGTTTATCATATTATTGTACCATCGAGGGCGTTTGAGGAAGGTTTTGAGTTGCTTGTTGATGCAGTGAGAAACCCCGCCTTTCCGGAGGAAGAGATTGAAAAGGAGAGGAAGGTGGTGCTCGAAGAGATCAAGATGGGAGAAGATGACCCACAGAGGAAGCTTTTTAAGGAGTTGTTCTCAACAAGTTACAGAGAACATCCATATGGGAGACCCATTATAGGGTATGAAGATACAGTAAAAAGCATTAATAGGGACGAGATTCTGAATTATTTCAAGAAATATTACGTGCCTGACAATATGGCTATCGTGATTGCGGGTGATTTTGATCCAAAGACCGCTGATGTATTGATAAAAAAACACTTTTATGAAAAAAGCATCCAGTCAAAAACTACCGGAATAGACAACATAAATAAAAATTCTTTCGAGACTGACGAGGATGGAAAAGATTCCAAGAAAAAAAGTGATGTGAATGAAAATATTATTGAAAGAAATGTAAAGGAGAGCTATCTTGCCATAGCATACCGTATACCTTCAATTGTTGATAAAGATACACCGGCATTGGAGGTATTGGGCACAATCCTGGGAGAAGGCGAAAGCTCCCGTCTACAGGAACGATTAAAATACAAAAAGGGAATCGTTACAAACAGCGCCACATATTTGTTTACCCCAAAGGAAGAAGGTCTTTTTGTGATCTTTTCGACGCTCAAAGAAAAGGATTACAAAACGACGGTGAAGGCAATAGACGAAGAACTGATACGTATTATGACAGAAGGGGTTACTGAATGGGAGATGACAAAGGCAAAAAACATGATCAAGGCCTCTTTTGTATATGCTGCGGAAACCGTTCAAGGAATAGCGAGACAATTGGGGAACTATCAGACCTTAACGGGTGACCCGCTTTTTGTAGAGAAGTTTTTATCGGATGTAGATCAGGTGTCGGTGGATGATATTAAAAATATGCTCCAAAAATACATGATCGGGCAAAATAAGACAATAGTTGCGCTTTTGCCTAAGAGGGTTTCCAACCCCCATAAGTTTCAACTGGAAAATGGGTTGACCATGCTTGTAAACAAAAATCAGGCGTCGCCGAGTTTTGCATTTATGATAGGCTTTGTGGGTGGGCTAAAGGAAGAACCTCAAGGAAAAAATGGTATTTTCAATGCACTTTCAAAGATGCTGCTAAGAGGGACAAAAGATAAAAGTGCGAATGCTATTGCAAAAGAGATAGATATGCTTGCCGGAAATATGGATGCGTTCAACGGTAAAAATATCTTTGGACTTTCTGGAAAATTCTTAAGCAAGGATATCAAGAAGGTGTTGGGTCTCCTTAAAGAGGTGCTTACGTCAACAGTTTTCAGGGAAGAGGAGTTGAAAACCGTTAAAGGCGAGATCCTTTCAGAGATAAGACAACGGGATGATGACCCCATACGCAATACTTTTATTCGTTTCAATGAAACCCTTTACAAAGGACATCCTTATAGCAGGGACCCTGTGGGCAATGAGGCAGACATAGAGAATTTAAAACTCAATGATATAGAAGAGTATTACAAAAACTATGTAAGTCCGTCGAATGCTGTGCTTGCAATTTCAGGTGATGTGGATGAAAAAGAACTGAAGGCAATGTTTGAAAACCTCTTTTTCCAATGGAAGGGGAGGTCCAATCCACTGAAAAAGTTGCCACCCGTGGCTACTCCTGAAAAGCATGTTGTAATCACGAAGGATATAATGCAGTCACATCTTATCTTTGGTTTTGCAGGTCCTGGCATTATCGATGAAGACAGGTATGCGGTAGAGGTCATGGATGCTATTCTTTCCGGTATGGGAGGGAGGATACACAGGGTTTTGAGAGAAGAAAACCCATATGCATATGCCCTTACATTCTTTAATCAGATGATTTACGAAACGGGTGGCATGGGCATATATATCGGAACGGATAAAAAACTCGTAAAAGAGGTCGAAAAGATTTCATGTGCAGAAATCGAAAAGATTGTCAAAGATGGGTTTACCGATACCGAGGTTGAAAATGCAAAAAACCACCTCATAGGTACGCATTATATAAGAATGCAATCAAATGGCCCTATATCTTCGAGTATGTGCCTTGACGTCATGTATGGTTTGAGACCGGACCATTTTAAAATGTGGCCCAAGCTTATTGAAAAGGTAACAAAAGACGATGTGAATAAGGTAGCAAAAAAATATCTGCTGCTTGATAAGATGGTACGGATAACGGTAGGTGGTAATTGATAGGTATGACGTCGATCAAGCAAAATGGCCGCATACTTGCATAATGCCAAAACAAGAAGATAGTCGAATGTTTTTTAGTCAAACAATGCCTTTGAAAATTCCTTTGCATTAAAAGGAATAAGGTCTTCGAATTGTTCCCCAACCCCGACATACCTGATCGGGATTTTTAAAATATGGGCTACAGGGAGAATAAATCCCCCCTTTGCAGTGCCGTCGAGTTTGGTTATTACGATGCCTGTAACCTCCAGTGCTTCATTAAAAGTCTTGGCCTGTGAAATAACATTCTGTCCATTTGTTGCATCAACAACGAGTAATGTTTCATGTGGTGCGCCTTCCATCTCTTTGTTCACGACGCGCTTTATCTTTTTCATCTCCTCCATGAGATTTGCCTTGGTATGCAGCCTTCCTGCGGTATCGAGGATAAGCACATCAACACCTCTTGCCTTTGCAGCCTTAGTGGCATCATAGGCAACAGCGGCAGGATCTGAGCCCTCCTTATGTTTTATAACATCGATGTTGAGTCTTTTTGCCCACTCCTCAAGTTGTTCTATTGCCGCTGCCCTGAAAGTATCACATGCGCCGAGCAGTACTTTCTTTCCGGATTCTTTGTATGATCTTGCGAGCTTTGCTATCGTAGTTGTCTTTCCTACGCCGTTTACACCAAGCGTAATAATAACGAAAGGTTTATGTTGGTTTATCGTTATTGGTTTTTCAACAGTCGAAAGGAGATGTCCAACCTCTTCAATCATGGCACTTTTTATGTCTTCAGTTGTCTTTATCTGGCCTCTTTTCCATCTGTCCTTAAGGGCATGGATAAAAACCTCTGTAGTTTCAAGGCCTGCATCAGAGAGAATCAATGCCTCTTCTATATCAATGAACGCATCCTCATCAATAGGTTTTCCCTTTATTGCCCATTCGATTTTCGTTACCAGTTGATCCCTTGTACGTGCCAAACCGTTTTTTATTCTGTCAAATATACCCATATCCTTTGCTCTCTATTTATAATTATATTGTTTATTTAGCGAAAAAGTATCCAAAATAAGGCAATGATAGTGCAGTATTAAAATACTTTGAAATATGCTTCAACTAAGACGATTCAGGGACATATGGCTTACCGCATACTTTGCACACGCCGTTTTCTACAACACCTATACACGTTCCGTCGCTGCATAAAATCCTTTTTGAAAAATCGATCTCTTCTTCGGTGTCTGGTTTATTTTCTCCATCTTCTTCACTGGTGTCTAATATTTTTCCGCATACATAACAAAATGGACCCAGCTTTAATACGGTCTCGTTGCAACTATTACAAACGATGGTCTCGATCTCTTGGTTACATTTTTCGCATATCATAGACTCACCTTGCTTTAATGATTTTTACGACCTTGCCTTCTTCAAATTCAACATATATCGTATTTTTGTTATCTGGCAGGATTTTCCACTGTGGCACATAAGTCCATATAATTTTGTTTTCAGATGTTTTGCTTACCATATATGGTTCCCCGTATCTCTTTCTCACATCGTCTTCACTCATTGAAATAAGGCTGTTATCAAGGGCATATTTATCCTTTTTTGGTGCCTTGGATGAGCTACAGGAGAAAAAAAGCATTATACACAACAAAACCAAGAATGTTCTTAAAAATAGAGGACTTTTAATAGTTTTCCACATTTTATGTTGATAAGTTGTGTATAACTCGCATAGTTTGTCGCCTATCCTACCGATAATACACAATAATTCATTAGATTGCCTAAACGCGATGCAAAAAAAATCCTTAATATATTCAACTGTTCTTTGCATTGACCCCCTCGTATTTATGCTATTTTTTTGGTTTTTAAGATAACATGAATCACTTAAATTATCAATGGGTTATATGTTTGTATTTTTTTGATGCCTTCTTTAGCCTGTCCATCATGGCTTTTCCGATACCTATCTCAGGGATGGTTTCTGCATAGATGATTTCAACATCTTCATGGTCGAGATCTATGAGGTATGAGAAAAAGTTTGCCGCCGCCTCCATTATATCGCCTTCTTCCGAAAGGATCTTTACATATCTTGATTTTGGGATTGATTGGGGTCTTGAGTAGGCAAGAAAAGATGATTGTTCGCAAGCTATTTCATTTACTGAGTTGATGATTTTTAACGGCTTGATGGGGGCATAATGATATGGCAGTTCCCCCGGTGATTCGCATGTGCCGTTATGTTTTTTCTCATGGATGTGTTGAGT
>MWEV01000096.1 GCA_002071245.1 Deltaproteobacteria bacterium ADurb.Bin026 | reverse complement strand
TTTTTGAAAAGGAGACATTCTGCGACGGGTGCAAATAGATCTATCGAACACGTCGTTTCTGTTGGCTTTGAGAATTTCGGTATTGATCTCATGTTTGGCTTGCCCAGTCAGACAGAAGATATCTTGATAAGTAATCTTGAGAAGGCATTAACCTTTGAGCCAAAGCACCTTTCGTGCTATCAGTTGACCCTTGAAAAAAAGACACCTTACGGGAGATTGAAGGCTGAGGGGAGGATTAAACCTCTAAGTGAAAACAAAGAAAAAAGGTTATTTGCTCTGACATCAGCATACTTGAAGTCCAAAGGTTTTATCCATTATGAGATATCAAATTTTGCAAAAGCTGTTCAATATGAATCTCGTCATAATAAAAAATATTGGCAACATATACAATACCTTGGCTTAGGGCCTGCCGCACATTCTTTCAATGACAATAAACGTTGGTGGAACTGCAAGTCTGTTGACAGATATTGTAAGGATATTTCAAAAAGAATAAAACCTATTGATGGTTTTGAAATTCTCTCTGATGAGCAACTTAGGCTGGAACGCCTTTTGCTTGGATTCAGGACAAAATTTGGTGTTGCAATAAGGGATGTAAAAGATAATCAATCATTTGAGCAAACATTGTTACGACTTCAAAGAAGACGCATTGTAAAGGTTGTCAACGATAAAATAGTACCGACAGTGAAAGGTTTTCTAATAGCGAACAGACTTCCACAGATGTTCTTCTGATTGCTAAGTCAAAATGTTATCTTCTATAAATGTTAATTTCGGAGTTTTATTTTAAAATATAATTGTATACAATTTCTTGCAATAAATTTACAAAACATGTATGATTTGTTATGGAATGTTGGTATGTTAAAGGGTATATGGTCATGATTTACTGATGTTTCTTAACGGTGCAGTCTTTAGGTTGTTTTCTTAAAGTTTGACAGTTGATAGAAAGGAGGGGTTTTTTTATGGGATACCAAACAGATATTATTGGAAAAAGGGTCGTCCGAACGGACTCGCTCGCAAAGGTTACAGGAACGGCATTATACACCGCTGACATGAAACTGCCAAACATGCTCGTAGCAAAGATATTGAGAAGTCCTCACCACCACGCACGTATTGTAAAAATCGACACAAGCCCAGCCCTGAAAGTGCCTGGCGTAAAGGCAGCGATAAGCGGTTTTGATGGCTACGGGATAAAGTGGGGCGTTTTCCGCTATACTCAGGACCATGCTATGCTTCCGACCGATAAAGTCCGATATATCGGTGAGGATGTTGCGGCAGTCGCTGCAGTAGATGAGGAAACAGCCAATGAGGCACTTTCTCGTATTATTGTTGAATACGATCCACTACCAGCGGTCTTTGACCCTATCGAGTCGATGAAAGACGGGGCTCCTCAGATCCATAACGAGTATAAAAATAATATCAATATCCATATTCATATCGATGTGGGAAATGTTGATAAGGCAATGGCAGAGGCGTTTCTAGTGAGGGAAGATACCTTTAAGGCTGCCGGAGAGGCGTATGCAATGATGGAGCCTTATGCGGTTGTTGCATCATATGCGAATGGTTATCTTGACCTGTGGATGCCAAATGCAGGACCTCATGTTCGGGCAAAGGCATTATCGAATCTCCTGAAAATACCGCTGAACAGGGTTCGGGTACGTCACATCAATTCTGGTGGTGCTTTCGGTGGCCGTTCAGAGGTGGCGCCAGGCGACCTCGTGGCATCTCTTCTTTCCATAAAGGCTGGAAGACCCGTAAAGCTTGTGCTTTCGCGCGAGGAGAATGCAACCAGTTCAAGACAGGTTCATGACATTGTCGCGGTTGTTAAAACAGGCATGAAAAAAGACGGTACAGTAATAGCAAAAGACTTTAAAGTAATATACGATGGCGGTGCATACAGTAGTACGGGTCCCATAGCAACGTCCATACCTTTTTATGTATATGAGGAATGTTACCGTTTCCCAAATGTCCGATATAACGGATACAGGGTATTTACCAACAAGGGTATTCGAGGTATGTATGGCTGTCATGGCAGGGCGTTTCTCGCCGGCAATGAGGCACAGATGGACATCATGGCCAAAGAGCTTGGTATCGACCCGGTTGAGATACGTCTAAAAAATGGCTTGACAGCAGGAGAGACAACGGCAACAAAATCAAAGATTACGAGTTGCGGTCTTGCAGAAACGATTAGGGCGGCATCCGAGAAAACAAAATTTAAAGAAAGATGGGCACAAAAAGAGGATAATAAGGGTATCGGCATGGGTTGTATTGCAATTATGTGCGGTTTTCCTATGGGATTTCGTTCTGGTTCTTCGTGTTATGTAAAGATAAATGATGATGGGCAGGTAACACTTGTTACAGGACTTGTTGACAATGGTCAGGGGAATGAATCTATGGTTGTCCAGGTGGCGTCTGAGGTGCTCGGTGTTCCCATGGAGGATATCAATCTGGTAAATGCCGACACAGAGGTGACAAACCTCGATCCAGGGGCATATTCACAGGCAGCCGCTTTCGTAGGGGCAAACGCTGTAAAGGCTGCATGTGAGAACGCACGCAAGAGGATTGTGTCAATAGCCGCTGAAAAACTTGGCACAGAAGAAAACGATATTGGACTTAAAAATCGCATGGCCTATTCCATCTCAATGCCTGATAAAAAGATGCCTATTTCATGGGTTGTAAGGGAGGCATTTTTCAGAGGGGAACCGATCGTTGCAACAGGTTCTTATTTCCCAAACATTGATTTTGAGAGGGAATGGGTGTCGAGACCTTGGGGCCAGATGGCGGGAACATTCTCTTTTGGAACTTCTGTAGCAGAGGTTGATATTGATCCTGAAACAGGAAAGATAACCATGCCGAGATTTACAGCAGCACACGATTGTGGTCGTCCAATAAATCCTATGGCAGTAGAAGGACAGATGGATGGATCAATTCAACAGGCAGGTGTTGCGACAATCACTGAAGGTAATGTCTGGGATAACGGATTTCTCTTGAACCCCGACCTCCTTGAATATAAAGTGCCTCTTGCCTGTGATATGCCAGAGATAGAAACGCTTATAGTTGAGTCTCATGACCCGGATGGGCCTTTTGGGGCAAAGGAAGGGGGTCTTACGGTGAGGATGAATGCATACAGTGCTGTGGCATGTGCCGTGACAAATGCAACAGGAAAATTGTTCAGTGAACTGCCACTCACGCCTGATAAGGTGTTGGTATTGCTTGATGACAATAAGGGGGTGAAGGGATGATTTTACCTAAATTC
>MWEV01000095.1 GCA_002071245.1 Deltaproteobacteria bacterium ADurb.Bin026 | reverse complement strand
CCTTTAGACGAATTTGAAAAAAATGGTGTTGAGCCAAAAAGATTGTCGCGTGTTGTAAAAAAACTCAAGAAGGAGATAAATGACGCTGCAAAAAGATGGGATTTTGAAAAGGCACAGCAATTGCGTGACAGACTCTTGAAGCTTGAAAAAATGGAGATAGCTTTATAGGTTAATATTTTTGAACTGGTTTTTATCATCATCTTTGTTATAACGTATTACGGGTGAAAGCCAAGAGGTACATTCAGGATTATTATAAATATTTGGAAAAAATGATGTTTTGCTATATAATTAAACAAGGCTTATGAGAGTACTGATTATAGAAGATGAAGTAAAGGTGGCTAGCTTTATAAGCGAAGGCTTGCAGGAAGAGGGCTATAAAGTTGCAGTAGCATATGATGGCAAGACCGGCATGGATCTAATCAAAGAGGCCAGTTTTGATATTATTCTCCTTGACCTTATGATTCCGGAAATTGACGGGCTTGAGGTACTCAGAAATGCCCGTGCCTGGGGTATTGATACCCCGATCCTTATAATTACGGCAAAAAGTTCAAAAGAAGATGTTGTCAAAGGGCTCGATACCGGCAGTGACGATTACCTTACGAAACCATTTTCATTTGAAGAGTTACTTGCAAGAATCAGGGCACTGTTGAGGAGAAGTAGGAAATTCGACACGCATTTGCTTGAATATAGAGATATTGTGCTCAATCCATATACTAGAAAACTGAGTATATCTACTAAAGAAACCGAGCTTACCGATAAAGAATTCATGATAATGGAATACCTCCTTAAAAACAGCGAAAAGGCTCTGACGAGAAAAAATATTGCGGAATATGTATGGCAAAACTCAACGGATTCAACCAATATCGTTGATGTATACGTCAATTTTCTAAGAAAGAAGATCGAATCAATATCTCAAAAAAGATACATACATACTGTACGAGGTATTGGTTATGTTCTAAAAGAAGAGCATGAGAACCCTTAATCTTCCCATTAAATGGAGGCTTACAATATGGTATGGGTTAATACTTGCCTCCTTACTTATTGCATTTTCGAGCGGCGTATATGTTTATTTTAAAAATAGTCTTGAGAAAAGTATAGACGGCAAAATCAAATCGCTTGGAGATGTTATATCTTCGTCCATGACAGACGCACAAAATGTAAGTATTCTCGGTAATTTCGAGAGATACCTTGAGAATGTTCTTGGCAAGAAACCTAAAGGAAAGTTTATACAGATAATGGATAGAACCGGAAGAATAGGTGCCAAAATGAATGACATTGAGACCGAGACATTGCCTACAAGCTTCGGCACTATGGAAAGGGCGTTGAAAGGCGAGATTGTGTATGAGACATACGATAAGGCGTTGCCCCGCCTCAGGATGGTTACTATTCCCATTATGGATAATGGCAAGGTGTCGAGCATCATTCAGGTTGGCACATCGCTTGAGGATTTTGATGAAACAATGAGAAAGCTTCTGATAATTATGCTAATAAGCATTCCAACTTCAATATGCTTTACGATTATCTTTGGTTATTTCCTTGCAAGAAAGGCATTGAAGCCTGTTGACCAGATAAGAAGGGCTGCAGTTAAAATATCTTCAACGAACCTTGATGAAAGAATCGATGTAGGCGGCAGAAAGGATGAATTGAGCAGGCTTGCGCAGACCTTTAATGAAATGATAAGCAGATTGAAAGACTCATTTCAGAGGATCAATCAGTTTAGCATAGATGTATCCCACGAACTGAAAACACCGCTGACTATTCTTAAAGGCGAGACAGAGGTTGCACTGAGGAAGGATAGAGATAGCGAGAGCTATAAAAAAATATTGCAGAGCAATCTTGAAGAAATTGATAGAATGTCCAAGATTATCGACGATCTGTTACTTCTGTCAAAAGCGGATTCAAAAGATATGAAGATAATTATGGAGGACATTGTTTTACGAGATCTCGTAGCTGATGTGTGTGTAGATATGAAGATATTTGCAGATAGCAAGGGCGTTGAGCTTGAAATAAAAGAACTTGAAGATTTCAGATTAAAGGGCGACGAATTGAAATTACGAAGAATGTTATGGAATATCCTTGAAAATGGAATAAAATATACACAAAACGGTGGCAAAATTGAAATAATTTCTTATATTAATAATGGTTTTGTGTGTATCGATATAAAGGATGATGGTGTTGGTATACCTGAAGAAGACATAAAGTATATTTTTGATAGGTTTTATAGGGGAGACAAGTCAAGAAAGCGCGCAAGCGGCAGTGGTTTGGGCTTATCTATAAGCAAATGGATTGCGGAGGCACATCAGGGAACGATTGAGGTAAAAAGTGCGCCTGCCCAAGGGAGTTTGTTTACAATAAAATTACCTGTAATAAGTGGAGGAAAACAAGCATGAGCAAAAAGTGGTTAGGGATCCTTATTTTATTGGTTTTTGTAGCATCGGGTTTTATTTATGCGAAAAGCAAATTAACACCCCGTGAATCATGGTTTAGCGAAACAAATACACCTGTCAGGAAGGTTGTGTTTGAGAAGGGTCTGCCAAGCCTCAGTGACCTTGTGAAGGGTGTGAAACCGGCAGTTGTAAACATAAGCACTACAACTGTAGTAAAAGGACTCGATATGCATGAGCGGTTCTTTGGTCCCTCCAACCCTCCCAATCCTTTTAAGGATTTTTTTGGAAATGATTTTTTTGACAGATTCTTTGGAGATTCGCCAAGAAGGGAGTTCAAGCAGAGAAGTCTTGGTTCTGGTTTTATTATCGATAAAGAGGGCTATATACTTACAAACAACCATGTTGTCGAAAAGGCTCAGAGCATAAAGGTAAAGCTTTCTGATGGCAAAGAGTACGATGCCCAGATAAAAGGCAGAGACCCAAAAACAGATATTGCACTTATAAAGATTAATGCAAAAAACAATCTACCGGTTGCAGCTTTGGGAAATTCTGATCAAATCGAGGTGGGTGATTGGGTGGTTGCTATCGGCAACCCATTCGGACTGGAAACAACAGTCACCACTGGAATAATAAGTGCAAAGGGAAGGGTAATTGGTGCCGGACCCTACGATGATTTCATCCAGACAGATGCGTCCATTAACCCTGGAAACAGCGGTGGGCCGTTGTATAACCTTAAAGGCGAGGTTGTGGGAATAAATACCGCTATAGTCTCTGGTGGTCAGGGTATTGGTTTTGCCATACCAATAAATGTAGCGAAGAATATGCTTTCCCAACTGAAGACAAAAGGCAAGGTCGATAGGGGATGGCTCGGGGTTGTAATTCAAAAGGTAACGCCTGAGATAGCTAAAGGTTTTGGACTAAAGGAATCTGAAGGTGCGCTTGTAGGAGATGTAATGGAAAATAGCCCGGCTGAAAAGGTAGATTTGAGAAGAGGGGATATCATTATTTCTTTTGACGGCAAGAAAATAAAGGATATGGATACGCTTCCCAAGTTGGTTGGTTCGACAGAAATCGGCAAGAAGGTCAAAATTGCCATTATAAGAGACGGCAAGACCATTGAAAAGGAAATTGTTATCGGTGAACTTAAAGACGAAAGCATGCAGATATCCAGGAAGCCTACTACAGAAAAAGATTTCGGTATTGTTGTGCAGGATATAACCCCTGAAATTGCAAAACATATGAATTTAAAAGACAAAAAAGGTGTAATAGTCACGGATGTACAGCCAGGTAGTCCTGCTCAGGAAGCGGATATAAGGTCAGGAGATGTTATAAGAGAGATCGGAAGAAAACCGATAAGAAATGTTTCAGACTTCAAGGCTGCCATGAAAAGCGCTAATATAAAAGAAGGTATTGTTGTGCTGATCAAAAGGGAAAATACCACTTTCTATGCTGTATTGAGACAGGAATGAAATAGATTTTGAGTTCGAAGGTGTTTTTTCTTTGCAATATTCTTTTAATGGGGTAGTATAGGGTAATGGCGGTATTCGAATGGCAAGGTAAAACTTTGCGTGGAATAACGAAAACCGGTGTTTTGCGGGCCGATTCGGAATCCACACTGAGGGCTGCGCTTAGAAAAGATGGCATTATTCTTGTAAA
>MWEV01000094.1 GCA_002071245.1 Deltaproteobacteria bacterium ADurb.Bin026 | reverse complement strand
GAGCAATTCGCCCCGCCTATTAAACCTTTCAATCCTTGCCTTTTCATTATCGCTTAACCTCTTTCTTTATAGCATAATTATAGTTATTTGTTGTTATAACCAACGGCCATTCACCACGAATCACACTTTTCACAATAAATATCTACAAATTACTATGAATTACTATGAATTACTATCATCTCCTGTCTTCTGTCTCCTGTCTTCTGTCTTCTGTCTACAGACCTCTAACCCTCTGTATTGCCTCACATTCGGCTTCAATGCGAAGATAATAATCAGGCATATAGAGGTATTCCCTCCTGCTCGATGAGTTCAACAAAACGGTTCTTTATTGATAAGTCAACAACATCGATAGGCTTTGACAACGCAAACATAAGCTCACCATAAAAAGTGAAAAAGTCCTTTTCTAATATTCCTTCCACACCTATATCAATATCGTGACTTTCTCTGTCTGAGCAAAGACTTGACCCGAAGAGAACCACACGCTTCACACCAAACCTCTTTGCCATTTCTATTATTATTTTCCTATCCTTATCTTCTATCATTTCTATATTATATCATCTTTTTAAATGTATTATGTTTAGTTTCTCTGGTTTATCTGGTTGTGAAACCCTTCGCCCCTTCGCTTTTTATGTTTTGAAAAAAATACCAAGCAAACCACTTGACCCCTTGACTCCTTGAATCCTTGAATCCTTGAATCCTTCGCTTTTCTCTGTCTTCTGCCTATTTTACCTACTTAAACAATTATACTTTATTATCGTAAATACTGCCTTCACACCGTCTTTCCATGTGATCTTTTTGCCCTGTTCGTAACTCCTTCCATAGTAGGAAATAGGCACTTCGTAGATGACGCAGCCTTTTTTTGCAACCTTGGCGGTAATTTCAGGCTCAAACCCGAACCTGTTTGACTTTATCTCGATACCTTCAAACACCTCTCTCTTGAAGACCTTATAGCCGGTTTCCATGTCGGTCAAGTTTAAATCCGTAAACATGTTTGAGACTAACGTAATTAAAAGATTTCCTATGTAATGCCAGAAATAATGCACCCGATGTGGGCCACCCAAGAATCTCGAACCATAAACAATATCAGCTTTTCCCTCAATGATTGGCTCTAACAGAACAGGATAATCCTTCGGGTCATATTCGAGGTCTGCATCCTGTATAATGATTATATCGCCTTTCGCAATATTTATACCAGTTCTCACCGCCCCACCCTTTCCCATATTTTTTTTATGAAAGATAACCCTTATTTCATTTGAGTGCTGGGCTATACTTTCTGGCTTTGAATTTTGAGCGTTGAGTATTGAATTTAAAACTTCTCTCGTTCCATCTGTTGACCCGTCATCTACAATGATTATCTCTTTATCATAAGGGGCTTCAGACACACACCTGATGGCCTCCTCAATAAAATTTATCTCATTATATGCTGGTACTATGATGGACAGAAGCACAGTTATATATTATACACAAATTACTTAAATTGCAAAACATTGATTCAACATGATAAAATCCCTAATCATAAATAATAACCGATTAATTTCTTGCATATTGCATGCAAAATAAATAAAATCGAATAACTATATGCAAATTCCATATCTAAGCTATCTCGGTCTTTCAGAAAAGCCATTCGGGCTCACGCCTGATACAGACTTTTATTTTGAATCCGAAACCCACAAAGAGGCCCTCGAGCATCTCAGGTTCTTTCTTGAGCAGGGGGAAGGAATAGCCCTTATTTATGGCGAAGTGGGCAGCGGCAAAACAATTTTGTCAAGGATGTTTCTCAACTCTCTTGATGAAGAACGCTACAATACTGTCCTTATTCTTAATCCCATTATGGGGGAAGAAGAATTCATCAAGGAAATTATGAATGAACTGGGCATTCTTGGGGATGATTCATCAAAGAAAAACCTTCTCGATAATCTCAGCAATTTTCTGATAGACGAGCACAAAAAAGGCAAGGACACAATCCTTGTCATCGATGAATCACAGGTTCTCTCTGCCAGATTGCTCGAATTGATAAGAATCCTCTCGAATATTGAAACAGAAAAAGAAAAGATTATTCATACGGTGCTTTTTGCTCAAACAGAATTTATGGATACCTTGCATACACCCGAGATGAAAAACCTGTCCCAGAGGGTTACCGTTGTATATAAACTAAAAAACTTTTCTGAAAAAGAGACAATGGCATACATAACCTTTAGGCTATATAAGGCAGGCTCTAAGGGTTCGCTGCATTTCTCTGATGTTGCCGTTAGAATCATACAAAATGCATCCCAGGGTTGTCCGAGACTGATCAACATGATTTGCGACAGATGCCTGCTTGTGCTTTATTCTCAATCGAAAAACATCGTGACCGAGCAGATAGTGGAAAGCGTACTAAACGATGAAAGCATATTATTTCTTAAAAATATACATAAAACGCAAAAACGAAACTATAGACGATACATCATGCCGGGCATAATAATCATTTTGATACTCTGCCTTATAACCGTATTTTTATACAAAGACAATATCAGCAGGGCAATAAAACTGTCGTCTAAGAGTTTTCCTCAAGAAGAAAAGGTAGCGGTTGCAAAAACCACCAATTACGCCCCCTACTATTTCGTTTCTGCCGAAACAGGTGAATATGCCCTAATCTGTGAGAAGGACACAAAAAAACTCCACCTATACGTTTCAGAAAATAACAATTTCAAGTTGTTGAAATCCTTTCCCTTGATCCTTGGAAAAATCCATAGTCAAACCAATCAATTAAAAGATCCGTCCATTCCAAATGGCACCTTTTTCCTTTTAAGGTTTCTCCAGGCACCAGGCGTTCGTGATGTCTATGGATACGGCGCCTTTGTGCTCAATT
>MWEV01000093.1 GCA_002071245.1 Deltaproteobacteria bacterium ADurb.Bin026 | reverse complement strand
CTTCTCAAGCCTTGTCCTGTAACAGAAAAGACATCTATCCTTACCGTATTCGAGGATGCCCTTCAAGAATGTTTCCAGGTTATAGCTTTTATCAACGATAAGGGGAAGAAGCGATATTTTTGAGTAATTTTCGAGAGTTTGCAGTCTTTTGAGAAATTCCGTGTAAGGGTGGATATTGGGGTTATAGAAATAGCCGGATACAAAAGCACCCTCTGCCCTCAGCTTTTTTAATGTATATATGCTGCAGGGGGCGCAGCAGATGTGTAGAAGTATCTTTTTTGCGCCCCCTTCCATACAGTTCCTATTGTTTGTCTTTAATTGCTGCCCTTGCTGCGGCAAGTTTAGCCACAGTGACCCTATAGGGTGAGCAACTCACATAGTCAAGACCGATCTTGTGACAGAACTCTACTGAATTTGGTTCGCCACCATGCTCACCGCAAATGCCTATCTTGAGGTTTTTGCGGGTCTTGCGACCAAGTTCAACGCCTATTTTCATAAGTTTTCCAACGCCTTCCTCATCAATTCTCTGGAATGGATCATACGGCAGTATATCGTTGTCAATGTAGTATCGCAAGAATTTCACCGCATCGTCCCTGCTCATACCCATTGTAGTCTGGGTAAGGTCATTGGTGCCAAAAGAGAAAAACTCTGCGGTCTCAGCAATCTCATCGGCGGTGATAGTAGCCCTCGGTATTTCTATCATGGTGCCAACCATGTAATCTATCTGAACTCCGGACTTTTTAATCACTTCTTTCGCCACTTTTTCGACAACCTCTTTTTGCAATTTAAGTTCGTTTGCAAAGCCAACGAGAGGTATCATTACCTCTGGTTTAACATTGATGCCAGATTTTTTTACCTCGCATGCTGCCTCAAAAATTGCCCTTGCCTGCATCTCTGTAATCTCCGGATACACAATCCCAAGCCTGCACCCCCTATGTCCAAGCATGGGGTTTGCCTCGTGCAAGCTCTGAATCTTTGCGGTAAGTGCCTCATATGATGTGCCACTTTTCTTTGCAAGCGCCTTTATATCTTGTTCCGTATGGGGTAGAAATTCATGAAGTGGAGGGTCAAGGGTCCTGATTGTTACTGGACGGCCGTTCATAACCTTAAAAAGACCTATAAAGTCTTCCTTCTGCATGGGCAGGATTTTGTTGAGCGCCTTTTTTCTTCCCTCAAGACTGTCTGCCACTATCATTTCTCTGACTGCATCGATACGCTCGCCTTCAAAGAACATATGTTCTGTTCTGCAAAGACCTATACCTTCAGCCCCGAAGGCAACGGCGATCTCGGCCTGTTTTGGCTCATCGGCATTTGTTCTTATGCCAAGCTTCCTCACGCTGTCCGCCCACTTCATGAGCAGTTCAAAATCCTTATAGATGGGTGAATCCTTTGGCTTCAAGGTTTTGTCAACAAGAACCCTAAGTATCTCGGAAGGTATCGTCTTTATCTGGCCAGCAAAAACCTCGCCTGTCGTGCCATCGATGGAAATATAGTCGCCTTCCTTTATTGTCTTTCCTTTGATCTTTATTGTCTTCTTTTTGTAATCGATATCGAGCTCACCGCATCCTGCGACACAGACCTTCCCCATTTGTCTTGCAACAAGTGCGGCATGGCTTGACACTCCACCTGTGGATGTAAGTATGCCCTGGGCAGCGTTCATGCCGCGCAGGTCTTCTGGCGATGTCTCTATTCTAACAAGGATCACCTGTTCGCCGCGTCCCGCCCAAGCCTCGGCATCCTGCGCGTTGAAAACGACCTTACCTGTTGCAGCACCAGGACCGGCATTTAATCCTTTGGCGACCATATTACCTGCCTTCAGTGATTTTTCTTTATCTTTTGGGTCGAATATGGGTCTCATCAATTGGTTCAACTGATCAGGTTTTACCCGCATCAAGGCCTCTTCTTTTGTAATCAAACCTTCCTTGACCATATCGATTGCGATCTTGAATTCAGCAAACGCAGTCCTCTTGCCATTTCTTGTCTGTAGCATCCAGAGTTTCCCTCTTTGAATGGTGAACTCAACGTCCTGCATCTCGCGGTAATTCTCTTCAAGCTTCTCTCTGATTTCCAGAAGTTGTTTATATATGTCAGGCATTACCTCTTCGAGCGATTTTACAGACTTGTCGGTTTTTTGTTTTTTATTTATTGGGAGTGGGGTGCGGATACCTGCCACAACGTCTTCACCCTGAGCATTTAGGAGGTATTCACCATAGAATGCGTTTTCACCTGTCGCCGGGTTTCTTGTAAATGCCACACCTGTGCCTGAGCCTTCGCCCATATTGCCGAATACCATGCACTGTATGTTCACGGCAGTGCCCCAGGTGTCTGGAATGTTGTTCAATTCCCTGTATGCGATTGCCCTCTCGGTGTTCCATGAGTTAAAAACCGCTCCGATTGCCCCCCATAATTGTTCCCAGGGATCCTCAGGAAAACTTACCTTTAATCTTGTTTTTATAAGCTTTTTGAAGAGAGCTACAAGGTCTTTCAGGTCATCCACTGTCAGATCTGTATCAAATTCAACCTTCTTCTCCTTTTTCTTTGCTTCAATAATCTCTTCAAAGGGGTCGCGCTCATCCTTTTCCTTAGGCTTGAGCCCAAGAACAACATCGCCATACATCTGCACAAACCTCCTGTAACAGTCGTATGCAAAGCGTTCATTTCCTGTGAGCGTAGCAAGTCCTTTTACTGTCTTATCGTTCAAGCCGAGGTTCAGTACGGTATCCATCATGCCTGGCATACTGACCCTTGCACCGGAACGGACAGAAAAGAGCAAAGGATTTTTTTGGTCACCAAAACCCATGCCCATAACCTTTTCGACCTTCTTCATGTTTTCTATTACCTGTTCTTTGAGCCCTTCAGGAAAGGCCATGTTATTTTGGTAAAAATATACACATGCTTCGGTCGTTATGGTAAAACCCGGAGGAACCGGTATGCCAAGGTTTACCATATCAGCAAGACCAGCACCCTTTCCACCAACGAGATTTCTTAATTTCTCGCCTGCCTCCGCTTTCTTACCACCAAAGAAATACACCCATTTTGTCTTTGCCATCTGTTCCTCCTCACTCTATTCTGATTTTTGAAAAATCTCCATATGTCAAAAACATATCTTTTATCTTCTTCAAAAGTGAAAGCCTGTTGTTTTTTATCAACTCATCCTTATCCATAACAAAGACACTATCAAAATAGTTGTCTATAGATTCTTTGAAACCAACAAGGATGGATAGCGCACTGTCATATTGACGCATATTGATTAATGAAAAAAACTCATCTTTTTTGGATTCATAGAGGGCAAAGAGTGCCCCTTCTTCATCCTTTTGAAACAGAGCGTTGTCTGTCTTCATATCTATATCAAGAGCCTTTGTGATGTTGTACGCACGCTTAAAGCCTATCATCAGCCTCTTGAAGTCCTCTATGGATTTTTGTGTTTCAAGCGTAACAAGCCTGAGATAACCATCGTATATATCCTTTGAAACAAAAGGCAACACACTCTCAACAAATTCCTGGTTATGACCCTCATCTATCATGGCGAATTTAAAACGGGTGGTAAGAAAATCGAGAAATGCATCTTTTGTTTCTTCAAAGGCCTTTCTTTTTTGTATCTCTTCGCCGCTTTCATATGCAATCTTTATGAGTTCATCCATTGAAAAATGGAGCTTTTTATCAATGGCAATCTTTATGATACCAAGGGTTTGCCTTCTTAATGCAAAAGGGTCAAGGTTTCCTGTTGGCATGATTCCAACGGAAAAAAATGAGATAATCGAATCGATCTTGTCAGAAATGCTTACAATTGCACCAAGCAATGATTGAGGAAGCGCCCCGTTTCCACTGCTTGGCAGATAATGCTCTTCGATGGCATATGCTACTTCCTCGTCCTCACCATTGTGCAGCGCATAGATTCTTCCCATTATGCCCTGAAGCTCAGGAAACTCTCCAACCATATGCGTAAGAAGATCAACCTTCATCGTTTTTACAGTTTTTTCTATGTGTTCTGTATTGTCGAGACGCAATAGATCCGAAAGACAAAGCGCTACCTTCAATACCCTGACCATCTTTTGTTTTAATGACCCGAGTTTGATATGAAAAACGATTGAAGAAAGCCTATCATACAGATCAGAGAGTTTTATCTTTTTATCCTCTTCAAAGAAAAAACGCGCATCTGCAAGCCGCGCCCTTAAAACCTTTTCATTTCCCCTTATAACGTTTTTATCGTCAGATGGTATCGTATTGGCAAAAAATATGAAGTAAGGAAGGAGGTTACCATTTTTATCTTCAACAGGTATGTAACGCTGATGGCTTTTCATTACATTTACAAGTACCTCTTTGGGTATTTCGAGGAATGTCTCATCGAAACTGCCGAGCAGAGGATAGGGGCACTCTGTGATATACAATATCTCTTTGATAAGGTCGTTGTCCCGTATTGCCCTGCCGCCCATCTTTTCTTCGATTGCGTTTATGCCCTTGAGAATGATGTCCATCCTCTCCTGCTCGTTTACAATGATGTGGTTTTCTCTGAGTGTGTCGATATACAGGGAGGGGCTTTCAACGACGAAAGGGCCTTTTGAGAGGAACCTGTGTCCATATGTGATATTACCGCTTTTTACATCAGCAATCGTGAAAACAATCGGGGTTTCGTTCAATATGGCGAGAATCCACTGGATGGGTCTGGCAAATTCGAAGTTTTCGTTCCCCCACTTCATCCTTTTCTGGAAAGGTATTTTTGAAATTACGTCGTGTAGAAGACCTGCCAGTATCTCTTCAACGGCCTTTCCTCTATCCACCTTTTCAACCGTGACAAACTCGATCCCGTCCTTTACGCCTTTTTTGAGTTCATCAACCTCAACACCCTGAGATTTGGCAAACCCTGTCATTGCCTTTGTCGGATTCCCCGATGCATCGAATGCCCTATTGTATGGTGGACCGAATTTTGTTATAATGATTTCTTCCTGCTTATCCGCTATGTTATAAACAAAAACAGCAGTCCTTCTGGGTGTTGATTGTATTTCTATGTTGCCGTATTTGATTCTGAGACTGTTAAGCCCATCTTGAAATAATTTAAGGAGACCTTCCTTCGCCGGTTCGATAAAACGGGCTGGAATCTCCTCTGTTCCAATTTCAACTAAAAGTGTTTTCAACGAATCTACCCCGTAATTTGTTCTTGTTATATGTTCAAAGTTCAAAGTTTTAAAAAAAGCAGTATATATTAAACCTGTTGTTTCAAAAGGGGAAACCCCATTTCTTCCCTTTTTTTCACATAAAGTTCAGCACATAGCTTTGCGAGATTTCTGACCCGACCTATATAGTTTGCCCGTTCTGTTACGCTTATAGCGCCCCTTGCATCAAGCAGGTTGAAAACGTGCGAGCATTTCAGACAATAGTCATAGGAAGGAAAGATAAGCCCCCTGTTCTTGGCAAGCTTTTCGCCCTCGTGCTCAAACATATCGAAAAATTGCTTCAGCATGTTAGGATCGGATTCTTCGAAATTATATGTTGAAAATTCCCTTTCTGGTTCAAGAAAAACATCCCCGTAAAGAATGTGCTCATTCCACTTTATATTGTATACGTTGTCGATATCCTGGAGATACATCGCTATCCTTTCGATGCCATAGGTAATCTCGACGCTGATGGGATAAAGGTTTATCCCTCCAACCTGCTGAAAGTAAGTAAACTGGGTAATCTCCATACCATCAAGCCACACCTCCCAGCCAAGTCCCCATGCACCAAGCGTTGGGGATTCCCAATCATCCTCAACAAATCTGATATCGTGGTACGATGTATCTATGCCGAAATTTCTTAGGCTATCGATGTATATTTCCTGAATATCCTTGGGCGAGGGTTTCATGATTACCTGAAACTGATAATAGTGCTGAAGACGGTTCGGATTTTCCCCATACCTTCCATCTGTCGGCCTTCTCGACGGCTGAACGTATGCGGTATTCCAGGGCTCAGGACCCAATGACCGTAAAAATGTTGCGGGATGAAATGTACCTGCTCCGACTTCCATATCATAGGGTTGTTGAACTATACAACCTTTGGCAGCCCAAAACTGCTGTAATGCAAATATAAGGTCTTGAAAATACATATCATTGTCTCCTGTTTCTGTATAACATAAAATAATGCCTTTTTCTATTGATTTTACTATATGCAACCGATGTAATTTTCAATACAAACAAATCATGAACAGTAGTCCATGGTTGACCTATTGTTTGAAAACGTAGCGTTTCAAAAGTCTGTATGACCTCAGTTCCACATCGAGATGGTATGACATGAAACCTTCCATGATATCCTGTATTTGTCTTTCTAAAAATACATAACCCTTTGATTCCTTTTTTGATGATATACCCTCATCCATTACCCTGTCAGTTAATCTATAGTCCCTCTCCCCTCTCCCTTTACAAAATAACAAGATCCTTTCTATTACGCCTTCGTTATAAGTTTTATGTGGCAGTGCTGAAGAACAAGCCCTGCATAAAACACCGCCTTTTTCGCTTGAAAAACATACCTTTTCTTCTACATCCATTTTGTTTCCGCAGTAAACGCATTCGGTGAGGTTTGGCATAAAACCAAGGGTTTCAAGTATTTTCATGTGGTTATAAACAATATCTGTATAGTTAAACTCTGCTTGTTTGAGTGTTTTTAAGATATCTTTCAGCAAATAGAAGAGTTCGTCGTGTCTTTCCCTTTCCTTTGTAAGCCTATCTACCAGTTCAGTAAAAAAACCTGCGGTACACACCTTTTTGATGTTTTCTTCAATACCATGGTTTGCTTCAAGTATGTATGCATTTTCCAGACGCACCAAGCCTTTTCCTGTTTTTTCAAAATATTCCACGTTTATGCAGTTAAAGAGCTCGAGTGTATTCATAAACCTCTTCTGGCTTTTGCTTCCACCCTTGGCAATAGCGGCAATCTTGCCCGATTTGTGGGTAAAGAGTCTTATGATTTTGTCAGATTCCCCGAATGCCCTCTTAAAGAGCACTATTGCTTCATCTTTGTATAACGACATCTTTTAGAGACCTTTTTTAACGTTCAATTATTTCTTTCCCGGTTTCCTGTTTAAAAATGAATCTTGAATCCTCTACCGAACGGTTTAGTTTTATGGAAGAAAATTCTATTGTATTTATATTTCCGGTGAATTCATAAAGTTGTATCTTTCTAACCAAATTTTGATTATCTATCCAGACCCTTGCCGATTTAACCGTATTATCCCTTTTTGGTAAAAGCTCAAGTATTTCAAAGTCTCCTGCCTTGGCGTGTTCCTTTAAGACAAAGATTTCATCGAGCTTTGCAATATCTTCAATCAAATCGAGAAAGGTTCCGCTCGTTTTTTCTTTGTTCACCTTGTCCTTTATTATAAAGGTCTTGTCTTCCTGGCCCTGCCATATAAAGCGCCCATCATAAAGAAAGTATTTTACCTTTGGTGTTTTGTACCGCCACAGAAAGCCCTTCTGTCTTTTATAATAGAACTCTCCGTCAAACTCCCTTTCTCTTCTGAGGCTTGAGATAAATATTGTCTGGTGGAATCGGGCCTCCAAGGTATTGACTTGCATATATGTATTTTTTAATAGTGAGAAAGGGGTATCTTCTGCCCTTATAACAGTTGGTAGACAGCAGAAGGCTGAAAGTAGAATCGCAAGAAAGAACGCCGGTATATATCTACCAGTGCAACTTCTTTGTATTTTTGTTTCATGATTTCCTCTTTTTCGCATTGTTGTCTCAACCGATTGAACATTTGACACTGCTGAACCTCTTCTTGACACTCCTTGTCCTTGTTTAAACATGTTCTCTCTGCCCATCCTGCCATATTTTAATGGCATATCTTCTCCAGCCTGTATTTTCACTGCCTTTTTAATACCTCTCTCGGTTTTACACCATCGGACGGCCCGACAATGCCTTCTTTTT
>MWEV01000092.1 GCA_002071245.1 Deltaproteobacteria bacterium ADurb.Bin026 | reverse complement strand
GTATCGGTTACAGGTATTGCAGGGCCAACCGGCGGTACTGAAGGAAAACCCGTTGGTACAGTTTTCATAGGGCTTGCGACAAAAAAAGCCACCTATGTCCGTAAGTTTTTTTTTGACGGTAACAGGCTTGAGATAAGACGCAAGACATCAGATGCAGCCTTTATGCTTGTTGAGGAATATCTTGAAGGGGAACACATATGAGAACCTTCCTGGCAATGGAAATACCCGACGAGATAAAAAGATACCTTCAAACAGTTAATAATACTCTTTCTAAGCATATCAATGGGGTTAAATGGGTAAAAAGTGAGGGTCAGCACATCACGCTGAAGTTTTTTGGTGAAATCGAAGAGCCTCTTGTATGGAAGCTAAAGGACAACTTAGAATATATTGGGCTTAAGCATAGCCCATTTACTCTCTGTTTAAATCAGATAGATGCCTTTCCCTCGAAAAAGAAGGCAAGAGTCATTGTCGTCTCACTGGAAAATGGGATTGACAATATAAATGAGATATTCAACGATATAGAAGACAGTGTTTATTTTCTTGGTATTGAAAAAGACGAAAGGGGTTTCAAGCCCCACATTACCCTTGGAAGGAATAGGATTGCTGCCGATATAACCGATAAGTTTATATCGATAGAGAAGAAATCATTTGATGTAGATGCATTTGAGCTGTTTAAGAGTACACTCACAAGCCATGGTGCTATATATACACCGTTATGGAAGATAAATCTGAGCAAAAGACATTGATTTTATTATTGTATTGTGGTTTTAATGTGATGGTTGTGATTTAATACAAAGAGGGGAGGTACATAAAGGTGAAAGAAGAAGAAAATAAGTCAAAAGCGATCGATATGGCGGTATCGCAGATAGAAAAACTCTTCGGGAAGGGTTCTATTATGCGGATGGGAGAAAGGCCTATTGAGGCAATACCTGTGGTATCAACAGGTTCGCTTTCGCTCGATATTGCCCTTGGCGTAGGAGGACTACCGAGGGGAAGGGTAATCGAGATATTCGGCCCTGAAGCCTCTGGTAAAACAACGCTTGCCCTGCAAGCGGTGAGCGAGACACAGAAGTTAGGAGGTACTGCCGCCTTTATAGACGCGGAACATGCGCTTGATATGGCTTATGCCAATAAAATCGGGGTCAAAACAGATGAGTTACTTATCTCCCAGCCTGACACAGGTGAGCAGGCACTTGAAATCGCAGAGATACTTGTAAGAAGCGGTGGGGCAGATATTGTGGTAATAGATTCGGTTGCGGCACTTGTTCCCCGAGCAGAAATCGAGGGTGATATGGGTGATGCACATATGGGTTTGCAGGCGCGTCTCATGTCTCAGGCCTTGAGAAAGTTGACCGCAATTACGAGCAAATCCATGACAACCGTTATATTCATAAACCAGATAAGACAGAAAATAGGTATTATGTTTGGCAATCCTGAAACAACAACGGGTGGAAACGCATTGAAATTTTATTCATCTATGCGCCTCGATATTAGAAGGATTTCATCTATAAAGGATGGGCAGGATATCATAGGAAGCAGGACTAGGGTTAAGGTTGTAAAAAACAAGCTTGCCCCACCCTTTAAAGAGGTGGAATTCGATATTATATTCGGTGAAGGCATCTCAAAGGAAGGGGACATCCTGGATTTGGCTGTCGATGCAGGGATTATTGAAAAGGCGGGGACATGGTTTTCTTATGGAGACATAAGGATAGGTCAGGGAAGAGAAAATGCAAAAGACTATCTCCGCAAAAACGAGTCGGTCAAGGAAGATATTAGGGAAAAGATACTTACACAATATGGATTAAAAAAGGGTGAATCGTGACATCAAAAGAGATTAGAGAAAAATTCCTTACATACTTTTCTGAACGGGGTCATACAATTGTCCCGAGTTCATCGCTTGTGCCCGACAAGGATCCAACGATACTTTTTGTAAATGCAGGCATGGTGCAGTTCAAAAACGTATTTACAGGTATTGAAAAAAGAGATTACAAAAGGGCAACTTCATCACAGAAGTGCGTGAGGGCAGGCGGAAAACACAATGATTTTGAAAATGTAGGCAAAACATTAAGACACCATACATTTTTCGAGATGCTTGGCAATTTTTCCTTTGGTGATTATTTCAAAAAAGAGGCCATACCGTTTGCATGGGAGTTCTTGACCAGGGTGTTGAATTTGGACAAAAAACGTCTCTGGATTACCATTTACAAAGATGATGACGAAGCAGATAAGATATGGAGAAGTATCGGCATTCCAGCGGAACGTATAATAAGGCTTGGAGAGAAGGATAATTTCTGGTCAATGGGTGACGAAGGGCCATGCGGCCCATGCTCTGAGATCCACTATGATATGGGTGAAGATGTAGGGTGCAGAAGACCCACATGCAAGGTCGGTTGTGATTGCGACAGGTTTTTAGAGGTATGGAATCTTGTTTTTATGGAATTCGAAAGGTCGAGGGATGGCGAAATGAAACGTCTACCGCATCCTTCAATAGATACTGGCATGGGTCTCGAAAGGATTGCATCAATTCTTCAAGGCAAGATCGGAAACTACGAGACAGATCTATTCAGACCTATCATTAAACGTTTAGAGGATATTTCTGGTAACATATACGGGACGGCATTGCGTAGCGATATCGCTATGAGGGTGATAGCAGACCATGTAAGGGGGGCAACCTTTATCATCAATGATGGTGTTATGCCCTCTAAGGACGGCAGGGGATATGTGTTAAGAAGGATAATAAGGAGGGCATTGCGTTATGGCAAAAAACTCGGCATAGAAAAAGAGTTTTTATATACCCTTTCAGGCACGGTTATTGACATAATGGCGGACACATACCCTGATATCAAGCAAAACCACCTTTACATTATAAAGATGCTCAAGGGAGAGGAAGAAAGATTCCTTGAAACGCTAAGCGTTGGCATGAGGCTTTATGATGATATTGCAAAATCATTGAAAGAAAAAGGTGAAAGCACTATCCCTGGTGATATTGTATATAAATTGTATGATACTTATGGATTCCCTCTTGATATAACGCAGGAAATGGCGGAAGAAGATGCCCTGGGTGTCGATGTATCGGGTTTTCAAAATGCGCTTAAGGAACAAAAAGCAAGATCAAGGGGTGCATCTAAAACAGGCAAAGACGAAATGGGAGAGGGTTATATAGAGGTTCTGAAAAGCGACGCAAAAAATATTTTTGTAGGGTACGAAACCCTTGAGTCACGGGGAAAGATAATTAGTATTGTAAAGGATGATCGCACAGTAGAAGAAATTTCCGAAAATGATGAGGGCGAAATATTTTTAGACAGCACTCCCTTTTATGCAGAAAGTGGGGGGCAGACCGATGATGAGGGTTATGCGGAGTCCGAAACTGGAAAGGCTGAGGTGATCGAGGTCAAAAAGATCAGGGCAAATCTGTTTTCACACAGAATAAAGATGACAACAGGTTCATTCAGAACAGGGGATGAGATAAGGTTGTCCGTTGATAAAGAAAAACGCAAGGCCGTCTCAAGAAACCATACGGCAACGCATCTGCTCCATTATGCACTCAGGCAGGTGCTTGGCGACCATGTCAAGCAATCAGGCTCACTTGTTGAGAAAGACAGGTTCAGGTTTGATTTCTCTCATTTCCACGCTATGGATGATGCAGAGATAACAAGGGTCGAAGATATTGTTAACGACAGGATTATGGAGTGTACGGACATTATCATTGAAGAGAAGACAAGAGATGACGCCATAAAAGAAGGTGCAACAGCGTTGTTTGAAGAAAAATATGGAGAAACCGTAAGGGTTGTAAGGATTGGTGATTACAGCGCTGAACTGTGCGGTGGAACACATGTTAAAAATACGTGTGAAATAGGTAGCTTTTATATCATAAGCGAAAACTCTCTTGCGTATGGTGTAAGGAGAATAGAGGCTGTTACGGGTAAAAGCGCGATAAGACATAGCCGGAGGATAGCTGATATTCTAAACAGCATATCAAAGCTTACAAATACAGAGACAGGAAGAATAACTGAACGTATCGAAGGCATTATAGAAGACTTGCAAAAAAAGGAAAAGGAGATAGAAAGGCTAAGAAACGACATAACGACGGATAAGGTAGGTGCTGCAATTGACAGCGCCTTTGAACATGACGGGGTCAAGGTTGTTACCATGCTCGTCGAACAAGCTAAAGCTGAAGATTTAAGGAAGATAACAGATATTATCAGGAGTAGATTGAAAAGATGCGTAGCCGTGGTTGGTTCACGTGAAGAAACAAAGGGTCTGATAGTCGTAGCTGTGAGTAAAGATATTCAAGATAGATTCAATGCGGGTAAAATAATAAAAGGAATTGCGGAAAGGTATAATGGAAAAGGTGGAGGAGGACCGCAGATAGCTCAAGGTGGCGTACCAGGCGAAATGATCGGGGAGGCCATGAAAAGCGTGAGGGATATACTGTTCAATTAGATTGATCGGAGGTATATTCATGATTAAATATGCAGTCAGTTTAAAAAATGTTACGCTCTTTTCAAAGCTGAAAGATGGCGAGATTCAGGCTATCACCAGGATAGCTATTCTGAAAAACTATGAAAAAAATTCTGTTGTTTTCCAGGAAGGCGAGATTGGCGATTCACTTTATATTGTACTGGCTGGAAGGGTAAAGGTCTCGTTGTTTGATGATGATGGTAAAGAATACATACTTGATGTCATTGAGAAGGATGGTTTTTTTGGAGAACTCTCCATTATTGACGAGTTGCCCAGATCTGCAAACGTAATTACTACAGAGTATTCTGAGTTTTTGGTTATTAACCGTAAAGACTTCATAAGGCTTCTTTTGGATAACCCGACAATAAGCGTGAATATTTTAAAGACTTTATCTGCAAGACTACGCTACGCAGACGAGAGGATTAAAGGACTTGCCTTTTTGAGTGTAGAAGAGAGGGTATTGACATACCTTTTGGATATTGGCGAGAAATATGGACTGAGATTGAAAGACCATATCATCATTGAAAATGGACCCACCCAAATAGAAATTGCAAATTCCTGCGGCACATCAAGAGAGACAGTTTCAAGGGTTTTAAAGATATTAATCAAAAGGGGTGCGATAAGCATCAGGAAAAAACAATATACATTGTACCCGCACCGTAAATCAATATAACATTGAAACCCCTTTCTATTCTAATGTATCGGATAATTCGTGTTCCCCAAGGATGTGTGTGCAGGCTTGGGTTATGATATATATCACCATTTTAAATCTTTTCGGCGAGGTAGATAATAACATCTTAAAAACAAACCGAAAAGGATCATAAAAATGCTCAGCGCCTGACCCATTGTAAAGAAACCTAATAGATATCCAATCTGTTGGTCTGGTTCTCTGAAATATTCGCAAAATATCCTGAAAATCCCATAAAGCATGAGAAAAAGAGAAAACACGTCTCCTTCATGTCTTTTTTTATTTTTATACAACCACAATACAAGAAACAGTACAATGCCCTCCAAAAATGCCTCATAGAGTTGTGAAGGATGTCTTGCAATGTTTCCTGCGTTGGGAAATATCATTGCCCATGGGACATCTGATGGTTTTCCGAAAAGTTCTCCGTTGATAAAATTTCCTATCCTTCCGAAACCTATGCCAATAGGACAAGTGGGTATAATCAAATCCGCGACCGAAAAGAAATCATGACGCCACTTTTTTATGACTAAATAACCTGCAATGAAAGCGCCTGCCAAACCTCCGTGGAAGGACATCCCTCCATGCCACACAACAAAAATTTCAAACGGGTTGCTTATGTAGAAGTCGAGATTATAAAAGATTATATATCCAAGCCTTGCACCGATTATTAGACCGAGTATCAAATAGAAATAAAGGTCATCGATGAATGGCCTTTCCATTTTTATAGATCTATTTTTCCTTAGTTGATACAGTGTGAGAAGATAGGAGGACGTAAAACCAAAGATGTACATAAGGCCATACCATCTTATAGACAGTGGACCTATCTTGATTATTACCGGGTCGATATCTGGATATTTAATCATGTAATGTTGTTTAGTCCCATAGTATGCCGTATGATACAACTTAGAAGAACGTACTGTCAACCCAGTTAATAACCCAAATGCTTTTATGGATTAGGCGAGAGGTATTTATCAGCTTTTGTTTGTATCTGCCTCTTTTGCATGTTATTATAATTCTTTAAAATAATATGGGGGTCGTTATGGAAACAAAAATTGAGAAATTGCATAGATCTCTTTTGGACAATTTAACATACAACCTCGCAAAAGATATGTATTCTGCAACCCCGAGGGATAAGTTCAATTCTGTAGTGCTTTCTGTAAGAGAGATGATTGTCAAGAATTGGATTAACACTCAGCAACGGTATTATGATGTAAATGCGAAAAGGATATATTATCTGTCTCTTGAATTTTTGCTTGGCAGGCTTTTGAGAAATTATGTGATTAATCTTGGGCTTTCTGATGAATACGGCAAGGCAGTTGATGTGCTTGGTTTGAGCTATGAGGATGCGCTCGAGCACGAATGGGATGCAGGGCTGGGTAACGGGGGGCTTGGCAGGCTTGCAGCATGCTTTCTCGATTCACTCGCTACTCTTCAGTATCCAGGATATGGTTATGGCATTCGTTATGAATACGGTATTTTCCAACAAAAGATCAAAGATGGTTTTCAGGTAGAGATCCCGGACAACTGGCTTAGATATGGTAATCCATGGGAGTTTCCAAGACCTGAACTTTTGTATTCAGTTCGTTTCTACGGAAAGATAGGGACCATTGCTGGGCGCAATGGAAGATTCCGGATGAAATGGATCGATGGCGATGAGGTGATGGCTATGGCGTACGATTATCCTGTTCCAGGCTTCAAGAATAATACAGTAAATACCTTACGTCTGTGGGCGGCAAAATCATCGAGGGAGTTTGACCTTGAATTTTTCAACAGTGGTGATTACATAAGGGCGGTTCAGGATAAAAACAGCAGTGAAAATATCTCAAAGGTACTTTATCCAAGCGATCAGTATGCTGCTGGTAAGGAATTGAGGCTGAAACAGCAATATTTTTTTGTTAGTGCCACTCTTAAAGATATAGTGAGGAGGTATAAAAAATTTCACCAGAGCTATAACGAATTTCCTGATAGCGTGGCTATTCAGCTCAACGATACACACCCATCTGTGGCTATACCGGAGCTCATGAGGATTTTTGTTGACCATGATGGCCTTAATTGGGATGATGCATGGAAAATAACATCAAAAACGTTTGGCTATACCAACCATACCGTACTGCCGGAGGCGCTTGAAACATGGACCGAAGGCCTGTTTGGATATCTTTTGCCACGCCACCTTCAGATTGTACAGGAGATTGACAGGCGTTTTCTCGTACAGGTGACCGAGATGTTTCCGGGCGATAAGGAAAGGAAAAACAGGGTTGCAATAATTTCTGGCAATGGTGAAAGGGTTGTTAATATGGCACGTCTTGCAATCGTGGGAAGTCACAGCGTTAACGGTGTTTCAATGCTCCATTCAGACATATTGAAGCAAAACCTTTTTAGGGATTTCTTCGAGATGATGCCGGAAAAGTTCAAAAATGTAACAAATGGCATTACACCAAGGCGCTGGCTTTTGCAATCCAACCCACAGCTTTCAAGGCTGATAATGGATGCGATAGGAGATAAATGGGCTACAGATTTGGAAGAATTGAAAAACCTTGAGGCATTCGTTGAAGACAAGGAGTTCTGCAAGGAATTCAGACTTATAAAAGAGGCAAACAAGGATGCTTTATCAGATTATATCTTTAAGGCTTACTGGATATCATTTCCCTCCGAATACCTACTCGACTGCCAGACAAAACGGTTCCATGAATATAAAAGACAACTGCTCAACATACTGCACGTTGTAACGATGTATAACAGGATTAAAGAAGGTAGGGCAGATAAGAATATCACACCGAGGACCGTTTTGTTTTCGGGAAAATCTGCACCGAGTTATTTTATGTGTAAACTTATCATTAAGCTGATCCACAGCATAAGTGCGGCTATCGATGCCGATCCATCGGTGAGCGATCGACTGAGGGTGATTTTTGTCCCAAACTATGATGTAAGTATTGCCCAGCGTATCATGCCGGCTGCGGAGCTTTCTGAACAGATCTCAACAGCAGGATATGAGGCGTCAGGAACTGGCAACATGAAATACACGATTAATGGAGCCCTTACTATAGGGACGCTTGACGGTGCGAACGTAGAGATAAGAGAAGAGGTCGGAGAGGATAATTTCTTCCTGTTTGGTTACAAAACAGAAGAGCTTGAAGCACTGAGGGCTCATTATAACCCGCGCCAGGTATATGAGGAAAACAAAGAGCTCAAGCAGGCTATAGACCAGATTGCAGGAGGTTATTTTTCACCGGATATCCGCAATCTGTTTCAACCTATTGTTAGTTCGATCCTTGATTATGACAAGTATTTTGTTTTGGCGGACTATGCGTCTTATATAGAATGTCAGGAAAGGGTTGATAAGGCTTATCGTAACAAAGACCAATGGATCAAGATGTCTATCCTTAACGTGGCACGTTCCGGAAAATTTTCAAGTGACAGATCTATCCGTGAATACGCTGAAAACATATGGAGTATTCTACCTGTACCGTTATAGAAAAACACATGATGATGAATAATGATGTGAACGATCTTATCATGTTGGGTGTAGTACACAGAGATAGCGGTGGGTACAGGCTGCTTGCCGAGCGACTGGAACAATTTATGCCAGACATCATAACGCTTGAATTTTCACACTACGGGCTTAATTACAGACGAGTTATGGGAAAGACATACAAAAAGCGCATCATGGAGGTTATTTTAAAATATTCAGGAAATAGGGAAAAACTCAATAGAGACGCATTCTCGGAACTTGTTTCTTTCGCAAATGTGCCTTATGAATATAGGGCATCTGTACGATATACGGACAAACACAGCGGTTTGTTACATTTAATTGACCTTGACATGTTTTCTTATGTAAAGCTCCAGAAAAGCGAGAAGTTATTCAGTCCTTCGAATATTGAAAGGCTTCTTTTCAGTGAACAAGGTTTTACAGACCATGGCGAAAGGGCCGTTGCACGGTTGTTTTTTGAGGGTGGCATAAAGATCTATAAGTACACCGAAGAAATGTTTATAAGGGACAGGTATATGAGCGGCAGAATTTCAATGATAAAGAACGAAAACAAAAATAAAAGACTACTCCATATCTGTGGGTGGCAGCATCTTGATGACCCCTATGAACTATATGCCCCGCTGAATCCAAGGAAGGTATTTATTTATGATAAAACTGATTGTTTTTGACCTCGGAAACGTGATTTTACCGTTTGAGCACAGACAGATTGCAAAAAAGCTCCACGAAAAATCCGCTTATCGGTCAGACTTCAACGCGGAAGAGGTCTTTTCATTTATGTTTGAAACGCATAAAGGGCTTATAAATGAATTTGAAACAGGACAGATTTCTTCTGAAGAATTTTTTGGGCTGCTTAAAGATCGCTATAAACTTAACTTGACCTTCGAGGGGTTCAAGGATATATGGAATCCTATCTTTACTGAAAATCTGAAGGTTAACGAAGCAATACTATATCTAAAGTCAAAAGGTTACCCCTTGTTTATCCTAAGCAACACGAATGAACTACATTTTTCTTATATTATTGAAAAATATCCCATTGTACACGAAATGGATGAATGGATATTGTCGTTCGAGATAGGTGTGAAAAAACCCGATGTAGGCATATACAAAATGATATTTGAGAAGATGGATGTAGCAGGGAACGAGGTGTTTTACATAGATGATATTGAACAATATGTAGATACTGCAAGAGCGTTGGGCATTAAGGGTATGGTATTCAAGAACGCCGATCAATTATGGAAGGAAATCGGTGATATTGTGGAAAACAAAAGACAATAGGCAAGTTTATTTGCATGAACTGTTGTGCCAAGGCAGCTATGTTCAGCAGAGTAGCAGGATTGTCTAAGTTCAATATAATGCATTCGTCGAAGGGCATGAAAAATGGATATATTTTTCGGCTTTTTCAGAATATCTTTGAGTTGCAATAATTGTGTTAGTTTAGAGTCCTCTCGCCTGTTGAGATTGTCTTCAGCCCATTTTTATCGACGAGATGAATCGTGCGTCCTTGCACCCTAATGAGGTTTCTGTCTACCATCTTGCTGAGGATTCTTGACAATGTTTCTGGAATCGTGCCCAGCATATTTGCCAACTGACCCTTGGCAACATCCAACTCTATGGAATCATTATAATTATCATTATCACTTAAAAAAATCAGGTATGATGCCAGTCTTTGCGGCACCTCTTTGAGCGAAAGATTTTCAACAAGTCCGATGAACTGCTTCAGTCTTTTCGAGAGTATCGCAAGCATGTTAAGCGCAATCGATGGGTCGCTTCTGATAAGGTCAACAAAAGACCCCCTGGGGAAGAATATCGTGTCACTCTCCTCCATAGCCTCGGCGTGTGCAGGGAAGGTTTTGCCCGTAAAAACAGGTACCTCGCCAAAAGGCTCTCCTGGTAAAATTATATGGAGTGTCTGCTCTTTCCCTTCAAAAGAAAGTTTAAAAATTTTGATGCGACCGGTTTTTAAAAGATAAAA
>MWEV01000091.1 GCA_002071245.1 Deltaproteobacteria bacterium ADurb.Bin026 | reverse complement strand
CTTTCCAGGGCGTCAACAATCGTTTTTACATCGTATCTGATATCCATGTCGATATCGTAAGGAGATACGCCCAGTTTGTCCGCTTCAATGACCTTCTCGTTGTACCTCATTAAACCGAGGAGTTCTATGCCATTTAGATGTTCTCGTATAAGAGATTCATCGTTTTCGCTTGTCACTTTATTGCCGACAACGTATACGTTTTTTATGCCGAGGTCAGACGCAAGCCTTTTTATCTGATAGGCCGTCTGAAAACTCCTTAAGCCTGGCTCCACGATTACTATGAAAGCGTCAATATATGCAGTCGAGCCTCTCCCGAGGTGTTCGAGTCCTGCCTCCATATCAACGATTACGTATTCATTTCTTTCTATAAAAACATACGAAAGGAGGTTCTTTAAAAGAACGTTTTCTGCACAGAAACATCCTCCACCCCCCTTAAAGATATTCCCAAGTATTACGAGTTTGGTGTTGTCTTTTTTAAGTGAGTACATTTCAGGGATATCATCTACCTTGGGATTTAACTTGAAAAAAGAGCCATATTCACCCTTTCTTGCGCCTGTCCTTTCTTCGATAAATTCCTGCATCTGGGCAAGCGGTCTAATATTCTTTAATTCTTCACCTGTAAAACCAATAGCGCTTGCAAGGTTGGAATCAGGGTCAGCATCGATTGCAAGGACATTGTTGCCTCTTTCGCTTAAAACCCTTGCCATAACACCTGCAAGCGTTGTCTTTCCTGTACCTCCCTTTCCTGATATCGCAATCTTCATATTAGCCCCTCCCTTCAGTTCGCCTTCGATAAAATAGACAGCCAGAGTCATGAAAAGATATGGCACAGCCAGCACCTATAAAAAGAGATATAATGGCGAAGAGTTTTTCCATAGGCTTGTCGTAGAACCCTATTATATCTCCGTAACCAACGGTTATAACCGAAGTGGCTGCCATATACAATATGTCGAGAATGCTTGTCTTGCTTTCGCCAATTAATTTGAAACCAATGGTTCCTATTACGACAATTAGAAATATTATAATGATGACCTGCAGAAACTTCTTAGAGATACCAAACATAGTTTATAAAATATTACTAATCCTTTGTCTAAAAGGAAAGGATTATTTTAAAAAGAAATAGACTCATTAAAGGGTCTACCCAAACAGAAGTGTAAAAAAACATGGTCAAGATACTTTTGTAATGGAATCAATTTGCAATCAAATTGTGTGTTTAGAGTATTGGAATTTTCTGTTCAAAGCCAATACATCATTTTACAATTGCAATCGGAAAATCTTGAATGGTCTGTGGTTTTGTAGTCGTTGGTGTCTGCTGTCCTTCAGTGAGTTCTTTAACGCGTTCCGATAGATAAAGATCGAGCATGTTGATACTTATCTTACCCTTTTTTGTGTAATCGGCTTTACCGCTTAAACCCTCAAGCAGGGCTTTGGTAAATGCGCCGTTTGACCATTCTGGTCTTTCAAGAGAGAACTGTCTGCCTGTGGATGAGGCAAACACTATAGCACCGTTTTCTGCACTTGAAAGCTCATTGGCAATATTTGTTACGTCTGCAATTGCCTTTCTTGTGCCCATAACATTTCCTGAGTGACAGGTATCGACGAAAACAAGTGTTTTTCCTGCAAGATTGGCGACGGTATTCTTGATATCTGCATAAGGAACACCAGTGCGTTTTATGCTATTTTTATCGAATGTTGAGGGGACAAAATAATAGATCCCTGTGTTGTCGTTGACACCATGACCTGAAAGGAAGATGATGGCAACATCTTTGTTAGTTGTTTCGCGCTGAATCCACTCTAGACCGTCAACTATTGTATCCCTTGTAGCGTTTTCATCTATCAGAAGTTTTACCGACACATCCCTATATAGATTTCCCTTTTGTTTTTTCATCTCTTCAACAAAGTCGCGGGCATCTTTGGCGGCATATTGAAGTTGTTTGTCAGGCGGAAAATTTATGTATTTGCCAACACCTATAGCGAGAATGTAAAGTTTTGGGAGGAGAACGAATTCATCTTTACGTGTTGTCCCCTGCCATTTCACTTTAATTGTGGCGGGCTCACTTATTGCGAATTTATTAGATGCAATGATCGATATCAGAGAGTCCTCAGGTGGAATTGTGACGCTTATCTGCCTTACATTGTCCGATTCTTTCTTGGCAGCGGGCACAGGCGTCTCACTTCCTTTCTTTTCAATGTCGTCTTGAGTAACCTTCAACTCCGCCCCTGTCTGGTCAAAGACCATGTCCCTTGTTGTTGAAACAGGACGCCCGTTTACGAGAAACTTGACATTCGTGACAGGCTCTCCTGAGGGTGAACGTACTGTGTATTTCACGGCGATGGTGTTGCTCGATACAGTGACGCCATCAGATGGCGAAGTGATAGAGACTACAGGGGGGAGTATCTTTTTTATAGAAACATCTTCTTCTGGTTTTTTCTTTCCTGATTCCTCATTGGCTAACTTTATGGCTACCTTTTCATCGAGCGTTTCTAAGACCTTCTCGATCATATCAGTTCTGTAGTATGTATTTCTAAATCGTGATATAGAAAAAAAATCCGAAGCCATATCAGGGCTGTTGTTAACGTGCCATCCTATAAGTTCCTCTGCCCCAGCCGATGCATCATAATACCCGGACGTTGTCCAGAGCACCCAGCGCTTTCTATCGTTGTGTGGGAAAAGGCTCAGGATGTTTTTCCCGTCCTTCAAGCGATACCATCTGATTATCCCGTCTCCGAATGCAATTACTGCGACCTTGCTATCGCCGGATATGTTTATCATCCAGGGTGTTGCAGGTGCCGTAACATTCCACTTTTCTGTGCCTTGTCTGTCATAGTAACGAAGGTGCCAGCTTGTACCGAGGAGAAACGACTGTTTGTCCGGTGAAATAGCAACACTTCTTGAGAATTCATAAGGCTTGATCGATAGGTTCCTGCCATTAAGTTTAGGATAATAGTTGTCCTCCCAGTCTGTGATCTTTAACCCATCCGCCTCGATAATTGTCGCTTTCATATCAATGGCGGTCGCCTTAGAGACATCAGGTGACAGGTCTTTTAATGCACGATCGGATACTGAAAAAAATGCTGGTTGTTTGCCCGATACTTCATAATCAAACTGGATCGTAAACCCGTTGTTTGATACGAAAAACCCCTCCCTGTTACCCCGGTAATCCGCAATGTATGGAAGTTTAGCCATTATTTTTGAATCGTGTTTATCATATGCACCGAAAGAGGGTTCAGCAGATGAGTAAACTATGCCTCCGTTTTTTAATGTAATGATATCAAGTATGCTGCTTCTGACTCCATCGAGCCTGTAATGGTTTCCCTTACCTGCCCTTGACCATTTAAATATCGGAAACATGGCATCGGTTTGAAACCTTCCACCTGCATACAGATATTCTCCATCCTTTGACCATGCTACAACCTCAAGATTGCCATTATCTACAAAACCTGTTTCAGGTGAATACATATATGACAGGTCTTGACCGGAAAATACATCTATATTGCGAGAATCATGATATCCTATTGCTACCCTTGAACCATCTGGGGAAAAACTTACGAAAAAAGGTTTTGTCCCGCTATTTCCTTTAACCTTTGAGACGAGTTTGTAGTTTTTATCATAAAGACGGATAAATCCGTCGTAGGATGTAGTTACAAGTTGGTTGTTGTTATCAAAATCAGCCCCGTAACTGTCGGCGCCATAGTTTTTGTCCTCGCCTACAGATGAGTTGTCCGATGTACGAAAGACCCTGCATCCATTATTTCCGCCGAGCGTAATTACAAGGTATTTGCCGTCACGTGAATACCTCATATGCCTTATTACATTTATGATATCGGGAATACGCCCTTTGATCCTACCGCTTTCACGGTCAAAAAAGTATATATTGTGGAATATATCGCCTCCCATCGTCCAACCGCCGCATGCAACGGTTTTTCCGTCAGGCGATATATCCGCTGAATATATGTTGCCTTCATAGCCTGGACCTATTGGAGGTCTTAGCGTTTTTAAGAGATTGCCTGTTGAAAACTCCCAGACACGCACTGTCTTATCGTCGGAGCCGGTCACGATAAAGCGATTTTCTGCATCAACACCAATCCTTCTTGCCAAAGAGATATGCATGCCTGTTTCAATACGAAACACGGGTTCTTTAGAGATGTTGTTTGGAGGCCTTTCTTTGTAAATTGTTGTCTCAGAAGGGTCTTTCGCAAGAGAATAATTTACAACAAAACACATAGATAATATGAAAAAAAAGCAAAACATTAAGTGTTTTCTCATTTATAAACACCTCTTTGTATAATCAAATATACCGATATTATATCACACTTCTAATGGGAATATCGTTTGTCATGGCTTAAAATTATATCTCTTAAGTATTTGTATATGTTGACTTAAGGTGATTTTGTACTTATATATATACCAGTTTCGTTTAATAATCAAAAAAACCTGAGGTGTGATTTATGTCTTTGGAAAAATTAGAATTTAAAACAGAAGTAAAGCAACTACTTGACCTTATGATTCATTCACTTTATTCGCATAAAGAGGTATTTTTAAGAGAACTTATATCGAATGCCTCCGATGCTATCGACAGGGCAAGGTATGAGTCGTTGACAAACAGCGACATACTTGAGGGCGACGTAAACTGGCGGATTAAATTGACGCCGGATAAAGATACAGGAACCTTGACTGTGGCAGACAACGGAATAGGCATGTCGAAGGATGAAATCATAGATGCCCTTGGTACTATCGCACGTTCCGGCACGAAGGAATTTCTCGCAGCACTTCAAAATAAGGATATTAAGGACAATCCAGAGTTGATTGGTCAATTTGGTGTAGGTTTTTATTCGTCTTTTATGGTAGCCGACAAAATTACCGTTATATCAAGAGGTGCCGGCCAAAAAGACAAGATGGGTGTAAAATGGGAATCAACCGGTGACGGGACGTATACAGTTGAAGATGTTTATAAGGAAACAAAGGGTACCGAAGTAGTTTTACACCTGATGGAAGATGAGAAAAGGTATCTTGATGAATGGGAGATTCGAAGTGTTGTAAAAAAATATTCGGATTTTATTGGGCATCCAATTGTAATGGAAGTTGAAATTGAAAAGGATAGTACCATAAAAAAGGGGGAAAAGGTCAAGGTAAGGGAAGAGGAAACCTTAAATTCCATGAAGGCCATATGGCTTAAAGATAAATCAGAGGTAACGCAAGAAGAGTACAATGAGTTCTATAAGCATATATCATATGATTTTATTGAACCTGCAAAGGCAATCCACTACAAGGCAGAAGGCACATCGGAGTTTTCTGCCCTGCTGTATATTCCATCTAAGGCGCCATTCAATATATTCTATAAGGATTATGCAATAGGCCCTGTCCTTTATGTTAAAAGGGTACAGATTATGGACCACTGCGAAGAGCTTATTCCCCAGTATCTCAGATTTATTAAGGGTGTTGTGGATTCATCAGATTTGCCTCTTAATGTATCGAGGGAAATATTGCAGAACAATCGTCAGGTGGAGACAATCAAAACAAATATTACAAAAAAGGTGCTTGACACGCTTGCTGAGATGAAAAAAGACGAGTATGACAATTATCTCAAGGTCTATAAAGAGTTCGGGAGGATTTTGAAGGAAGGTATCCACTTTGATTTTACAAGGCGCGAAACCATAGCGGATCTTATGCTGTTCCCATCTACGAAATCAGAGGATGGCAAATTAAGGACATTTCAGGACTATATCGACGGCATGAAGGAGGGACAGAATGAGATTTATTATGCGACAGGGGCAACCCTTGAAGAGGTTTTAAAATCTCCATACCTGGAGGCATTCAAGGACAAAGACATTGAAGTACTTGTATTCCTTGATGAAATAGATGATTTTGTTTTTACGGGTTTTGAATTTAAGGGGAAAAGGTTAAAGTCTGTCAGCAAGGGTGATATAAACCTTGACAAGGCAGAAGAAGACGAGAAGAAGGATACACAGAAGAAATACAAAAAACTCCTTGACCTCGTAAAAGATATATTGAAGGACGATGTAAAAGATGTACGTTTTTCTGGAAGACTCACAGATTCGGCGTGTTGTCTTGTAGCTGAAGAAGGCGATATGGACCCCCAGATGGAAAAACTACTTAAGGCTATGGGGCAGGATGTGCCACAGCGGAAGAGAGTCCTTGAAATCAATCCTTCGCATCCACTGTTTGCGGCTATGAATACGATTTTTGAAAACGACAAAAATAGTCCACA
>MWEV01000090.1 GCA_002071245.1 Deltaproteobacteria bacterium ADurb.Bin026 | reverse complement strand
ATCTTGAAAAACGCAATCGAGAGCTTGCATGCCTATATAGTGTCGCCGCTGAAAACAGACTTGACGATAATCCAGAAGAAAGATTAAAGGCAGTTACAGAGCATATCATGAAAGGGCTTCAACTGCCTGACACAGCTTCTGTTTCGATATGGCTGGATGAGATCGAATATACAGTGAAACCTATTGAGAAAGAAAGTGTTTTAGAAACCATTTCATTCGATATTGTTGTTGAGGGGGTTAAAAGAGGCACTGTCGAGATATATTTTCAGGAAAAGACAGGTTTGTCTGAGGAAGAAATGAGGTTTATAAAGGAAATCAGCCTTAAGGTTTCCAATGTTATAGAAAGGCGTGAGCTTGCAGCAGAACTGGAACAGTATGTTGGAAGACTTAAAGAGTTGGTGTACGAAAAGACACGGGAGCTTGAGAGGTCAAAAAAACGTTATGAAGATTATTTTAAAGACGCCCCGACACCGATGCTGATTTCAGATTTCAACGGTGATATCATGAAGGCAAACAGGGCTTTTTATAGGCTCCTTCAGTACCCCGAGGATGGTTCTGTTCATCTGAATTTTGTACGAGACGGACTGTATGAGAATCCGGCTATAAGGCCTGTGCTTTTTGATAAACTGAAAAAGGATGGATTTGTTGAAAGTCTCGAGGTTTCGCTACTTGACAGAAATGGTTTGCCTATACCCGTAATAGCGTCGTATATAATAATTGATGTAGATGGTGTGCCTTGTGTGGAATCGGTTTACAAGGATATAAGGGTAAGAAAGGAACTGGAGCGTAGATTAATAGAGCATAATGAAAATCTTGAAAGGAATGTAAGGCAAAGAACATTGGATCTGGAAAACCAGAAAGATCTTTTGTTAAAGAAAAACAACGAACTTGTAGCGCTTACAGAGAAGCTGAGACTAAGTAAATTAAGGCTGCAAACACTTTTTAAGGCAATTCCCGACACCGTAGCGGTTATTGATGCGAATCATAACATCGTTATGGCCAACCGAAACAGTATAGGCAACAAGGGAAAATGTTACAAAAAGATATTTAATCAGACAAAAGTCTGTGAAGATTGCCATATAAGTAAAGTTTTTAATGAAAAATCATCCGTGAAACTCGAAAGGATGATTGACAACGAATATTATCTGATAAACGCCTATCCGATATACGATTCTAATAATCAGGTGATCGGGGCATTGGAGTTTTCAAGGGTTATTACTAAAGAAAAGAATATGGAGCAGCAACTGCTGCAGGCGGATAAACTCGCATCCCTTGGTCAACTTGTTTCAGGTATCGCACATGAGATTAACAATCCAAATACTTTCATTAAGGGTAATCTCATGATCATACAGGAGGCATTGTCTGACATGTTGCCAATCATCGATCGAGCTTTTGAGTCTGACCCAAGCCTGAAGATAGCCCGCCTGAATTATGAGATATTCAGACAATCTATCCCTGTCCTTGTTGATGATATGGTGCAGGGCGCAAACAGAATCAAAGGGATTGTGGACGGTTTGAGAAAGTTTGCAAAAAAGGATGAGGGACTCCTTAATGAACAAGTAAATGTCAACAATATAATAGAATCGTGTTTGCGTTTGGTTGATAATCAGATTAAAAGAACTTCAGATGTCAATGTTGAATTCGACCCTGATCTACCCGAGGTTATTGGTAATTCTCAAAAACTACAACAGGTTGTTGTTAATGTGCTTATAAATGCATCCCAGGCTATTGACAAACCAAAGGGAAACATAATGGTTGAGACTTACCGCGAAAATGCTGAAGAGATTGTTGTTAAAATAAGTGACAATGGAAAGGGGATGGATGAAAAGACTCTTAAACAGATTTTCGATCCATTTTTTACATCAAAACGTCACCATGGCGGGACAGGACTTGGTCTTTCTATAGCTTATGGAATTATCAAGGAACACAAAGGCAGGATAGACGTGGAAAGTAAGCCAGGACTTGGCACTACGTTTTATATACATCTCCCCGTTAGTCCTAAGGAGGCTTGATGGATAAGATTCTTGTAGTAGATGACGATCAGGCGGTGTTGAATTATCTTAATATATTTCTTCTACAAGCCGGCACCTTTGATGTGACGACACTGTCAAACAGCACAAAGGCTATTGATATGATTAAAACCGGTGCATATGACCTATTGCTTCTCGATATGGATATGCCCAATGTTACAGGACTTGACATACTTAAGAGAATCAACGAAGAAGGCATTGATATTGAAACTGTAGTCCTTACAGGCGTAGAGGATGTAAGTCTCGCTGTGGCCGCAATGAAGCTTGGTGCTCTTGAGTATTTGACAAAACCCGTTGATAACGATCGCCTTTTGAATCTCATGCATACAACGCTTGAACAAAGAAGGGCATCAAAAAATATAGAAGCAGAGTTGACAACAGCAGCCGATCGAAGATTTAAAGAGGCCTTTAAAGAGATTGTTACGCAGGATAGCAAGATGCGTGAGATATTTGCAATGGTAGAAAAAATGGCGTTAAGCGATAATAGTGTTCTTATATGGGGAGAAAGCGGAACCGGAAAGGAACTGATTGCACGGGCAATACACAGAATAAGCAAGCGCAATGGGCAACGTTTTGTTGCTGTGAATGCGGGTTCATTTGCAAACGAACTATTTGCGTCTGAGTTTTTCGGATATAACCAAGGCGCATTTACCGGTGCAATTTCCAATAAGAGGGGTTTTCTGGAAGAGGCAGACAAGGGAACCCTGTTTCTTGATGAGATAGGGGAATTGGCTTTGCCTATTCAAGTAAAACTGCTTCGTGTGCTTCAGGAGGGCGAATTCTTTCGTCTTGGGTCAACAAGAAATCTGAAAGTTGATGTTCGTATTATTGCTGCTACGAATAAGAATCTTCATGAGGAGATGAAACAAGGCAATTTCAGGAAAGACCTCTTCTATCGTCTTAACATCAATTCAGTCTATCTCCCTCCGTTAAGGGAAAGAACTGGAGATATCCCGATCCTCTCTTATCATTTCCTTCGTATATTTTGTCAGACCAACAACAAGAAGATTGAGAAGATTTCAGACAGTGCAATGAAATGCCTTACTCAGTATGATTACCCGGGCAATATAAGAGAATTGATGAATATCATCAATAGCGCCGTTATTGTGGAATCATCAAATGAATTGAAAAAGAAATCTCTTCCGAATTATTTCTTTGAAAATGAAGGATTCGGTGATGGAGGATCGACCGACGTACCATTGAAAACACTCAAGGAAATTGAAGATGAACATATCAGAAGGATTCTTGATTATACCGGAGGCAACAAGACGAGGGCGGCACAGATACTTGGTATTTCGAGGATAAGTCTTATCTCAAAAACGAAAAAAAGGACAGAAGATTAATTAGTTGAAACGATTTATCTCCAAAAATCAGGCATAAACAGGACGATCACCGTATATATCTCGAGCCTGCCGGTCATCATAAGAAAAGATAATATCCATTTGCCTGTAACTGAGATGCCGGAGTAGTTTTCAACAGGTCCTACATTTCCAAGTCCCGGGCCTACGTTTCCAAGTGTTGAAGCAACAGCCCCGATGGCTGTATCGATGTTTTCACCAAGTATTGTTAATGCAAATACACCGCTTGCAAAGATAAGTAAATAAAGGACTATGAAAGCGATTATATTTGTTACTGTATTCTCTGGTATCATTGTCTTTTGAATTTTTATAGGGAAAACACCTCTTGGATAGAACAACCTCTTTATCTCTGACGCAAGATACTTGAAAAGCACATATACGCGAATGCTTTTAATGCCTCCACCTGTAGAACCAGCACAACCACCGAAAAACATAAGCAAAAGCAGGATAAACTGTGTTGCAAAAGGCCAAAGCTCATAATCTTGTGTCACAAATCCTGTTGTCGATATGATCGATACCGTCTGAAAAATTGAGCTTCTGAGTAATTCTTCAGAAAAGATCGATCCATAAAGTAATCTTATGGATGCTATTGAGATAAAGGCACAAATTATAACACACACGAAAAAGAGAAATTCAGTATTACGAAAATATCTGATAGGATTTCCCTTTAGCGCCCAAAAATGAAGGCTGAAATTGGTTGCTGCGATAAACATAAAGATTACAATCACATACTGTATATATAGTGAAGGATATCCTGCAACGCTTGCATTTAAAGGCGCAAAGCCTCCTGTCGCCATTGTGGCAAAGGTTATGCATGTGGCATCGAAAAAAGAAAGCCCTCCAATTATAAGAAGCAACACCTGTATTATGGTCAGTAATAGATAAATCGACCATAGGATTTTTGCTGTTTTACTTATTCGAGGAGAAATTTTGTCTTTGGTTGGACCAGGTACCTCTGCCTTGAACAATTGGACACCGCCAACGCCGAGAAAAGGAAATACGGCAACAGCAAGAGCTATTATGCCCATGCCTCCGAGCCACTGGGTCATATGACGCCATATTTGCAGGCTTTTTGGAAGAATTTCTACGTCTGTTAGTATCGATGCACCTGTTGTTGTAAATCCAGACATGGTCTCAAAGAATGCATTTGTAAAACTGGGGATGGAGCCAGAAATAACGAAGGGCATTGAACCAAAAGTTGCAAGACATATCCATGCAAGAGAAACTGTGAGAAAACCGTCACGTATTGAAAGCTCAGAAGGTTGTGACTTTAAGAAAACTGACGGCAGCCCAAGGAGCGCTAGTCCTGCAATATGAAATATAAGCAGGTAGGTTTGACCATCTTTATGGTAAAAAGAAAAGGCGAGGGGAATAAAAAAACATGCTGCATTTATTAAACATAGCCTTGTTAACACATACAAAACATTGGTCGCTTTCAAAAATGGTCACCTACGATTATGAAAATTTTCGTTCAAGTTCTGGAACAGCTTGAGGCAGAGCAAAAACAATAACCCTGTCACCTTGCTTTATGACGCTGTTTCCATGTGGCACAAACGACTCACCATGTCTTACTATAAAGGCAATAACAGAGCCTTCAGGCAGTTTTATTTTGCTTAAGGGCTTGTCTGTTATCTTTCCCTTTTCTTTAATCTCAAATTCAATTCCTTCGGCTTCTATACCATGAAAAGAAACCACCGAAAGTATATGACCTCTCCTTATCAGACGAAGAATGGCGTTTGCCGTAGATAGTCGCACGTTGACCGTAGAATCTATACCAATAACTGGCATGAGAGGCATATAGTCTATTTTGTTTACTAGAGAGATTGTCTTTTGTATACCTAAATGTCTTGCAAGAAGGCATGATATGATATTTTTTTCATCGTCTGATGTAACTGCTACAAAGGCATCCATTTCGAGTATCCCTTCCTTTGCAAGAAGATCTATCTCTGTGCCATCTGCCTGAACCACCATTGTCTTTTCAAACTCACATGCCACTTTTCTCGATTTTTCCTTGTTTACTTCGATGAGGGTGACCTTTTTATTTTTTTTCTCAAGACCTCGGACAACGCTTCGTCCTATCTTGCCACCGCCCAAAACCATTATTTTGTCAAGCCGCTGTTCTTCTTTGCCTGTCATCTTAAGAAGGTCTGTTAGATGTTCAATTCTGGTCGCTACAAACAGATGATCATTGTTGTTAATATAGTCTTCGCCTGTGGGTATGATGGTTTTGTTGTTTTTCAGTATTGCTACGACTCTGAACTTTTTTCTCAACTCTTCGGTCCCCATTTCTTTGAGTTGTTTATTTAAATAGGGACACCTTTTGTCAAGTTTGATACCTACAACTAACATCTTTCCTTTTTCAAACTCTATGATTTCTGTGGCTGTTGCACGCATCAGCAAACGCAGAATCTCCTCGGCAACTTCTTCCTCAGGATGTATGAAAAGGTCTACCCCAAGTTCACCCGGTTTGAATATGGAATTACTACTGTAATATTCAGGGCTTCTTACCCTTGCAGCTTTCAATTTTACATTGTATTTTGCTGCAATCATACATGCAAAGATATTTATTTCGTCAGCGCCTGATGCGCCTATTATCATGTCAGTTTCATCAATGCCAGCCTCTTTTAATACCTCCTGGCTTGCGCCATTTCCTTCGATTACCATTATGTCAAGGGCATTTCGTATTTTCTCGCATTTGTCTATATCCATTTCAATGACGGTTAGTTCGTGTTTTTCGAGAGATAATCTCTGTGCAAGGTAAAAACCAACCTCACCACCACCTACAATGATAATCCTCATATACTGATTCCACCTCTCAAATTAAAAAAAATATTACAACAGATAAGCAAGGTTATGCCTTATATATTAATCATCATCCTAATGTTTGTGCCTATTCCCACTTCAGAGGATATTTCAAAGGAGTCTGAATATTTTTTCATATTTGATAATCCCATGCCCGCACCGAAACCCATTTGCCATATCTTTCTTGTAGCTGTCGAATATCCTTCTTCCATGGCCAACTTAATATCAGCTATGCCCTGTCCTTTATCAGTTGAGTCTATAATGATTTTTTCAGGTGTTAACCGCAGGGTTATGACACCATGTTCTGCATAAGAGCATATATTTATTTCAGCTTCATATGTAACTATGGCAGCACGCCTGATCTCTTCCGCTGGTAAAAACATTTCTTGTAGGATGGCTTTGACTTGTGTGGAGACATTTCCTGCATTTTTAAAAGTTTTGCCCTCTACTGGAAATGATTTCTCAAAGATTATATTTTCAATTTGATTCGTTTGTTTTGCCGACTGTTTCAACGCAACCAACAATCCCTTTTTCGTATAGCCTACCGGCGGTTTCGAAGAGAATATATTTTGTACCTAAGATAGGGATTTTCAGCTCTTCGGCGAGTCTAATGGTTTCAGGCAAAGGACGCTTTCCACGCACTATAATGATGGCTGCAATATCGAGAACATCAGATGTGCGAACAATCTGAGGATTTGTTAGTCCTGTAAGTAGAAGACTACCTGCTTTTGCAAAAGCAAGGACATCACTCATCAGATCAGCACCAAAAGCAGTTTTCACCTCCATGCCTAACTGGTCATAGCCGACATAAACCTCCGCATTAAGTATCTCTTTAACCTCACGTAGTGTCACTGGATTCTCCTTTTGGGCTATAATATGACAAAAAAAGGATTAATAATCAACCATAAATTAGAACAAATTAGATTGTATCAGGATTTATGTTACTTTACAGATATGTTTC
>MWEV01000089.1 GCA_002071245.1 Deltaproteobacteria bacterium ADurb.Bin026 | reverse complement strand
GATTCAGGCATAGATTGGGATCACTGCTCTGAGGAAGAAAACCTCATACTGACTCGCATTTTACGTTTGGAGGGTATGGAGGTAGGAATAAACAAAGGGCATGGAGTTGATTCCTACGACCGTTACATATACATTCATGGCACCAACCGTGAGAATCTGGTTGGTGCTCCATTGTCTCGCGGATGCATTGCCCTGAAGAACATTGATGTCATAGAGCTTTTTGATATCGTTAGAGAGGGTACGCTTGTGTATATAGAACCTCCTCCTATTATTGTAGGCGGGGTCGAGTGCAGGAACATACACTTTACAGGCATCTTTGGCACAGGCATGAGCGCCCTTGCACAGTATCTACGTTTTCAAGGCATAACGGTCACAGGTTCGGATCGTTTGTTGGCCAGTGAAGATACAAGTTCAATCCGGAGCTCGCTCGAGGCTCTTGGTTGTGGCATATACAGTCAGGATGGTTCTGGCATCGACAAAGATACCGATGTCGTTTGCATATCTACCGCTATAGAAGAATCGAATGCAGATATTGCAGCAGCGCGTGCATCAGGGCTTCCTGTTATTCATCGTTCTGATCTACTTGCTGGAATAATAAAAACAAAGAAAACTATAGCAGTTGCCGGCACAAGCGGCAAATCAACAGTGACGGCAATGATTTTTGAATTCCTGACCGCATGCGAGAAGTCACCTTCTCTTATAAGTGGTGCACCTTTGCGCAGACTTAAAAAACAAGGATTGATCGGTAATGCATTTTGTGGGGGCTCTGATCTGCTTGTTGTTGAAGCGGATGAAAGCGATGGAACGCTTGTCAAATATTCTCCTAATGCTTCTGTTATTCTGAATGTCTCAAAAGATCATAAGGATATTGGAGAGTTAAGGGTACTTTTTGAAACGCTTACCTTGAAATCAGAATGGAGTGCCATAAATGCTGATGACCCTGCGCTTGCATCTTTTAAGTCTTCAATGACATTTGGCCATGGTAACAGGGCTATGTGGCGGCCTGATTTCGTGCAACTTCTTTCAGATTCGGTAAAACTTTTTAAAAACGGCGTCGAATACCACCTACCTCTTCATGGAAGGCATAACATAGAAAATCTGATGGCTGCGCTTTGTGTGTGCGAGCATTTTGGCTGTGACGTATCTGAACTTGCCGATGCAGTTAGAGCATTTGAAGGCGTGGAAAGGCGGTTTTCCGTCAAAATAACATTGCATGACATTTATGTTGTGGATGATTTTGCCCATAACCCGTCAAAGATAAAGGCATCAGTTAGTGCTGCAAGGGGATTTTCAAAACGCATCGTTGCAGTATATCAGCCGCACGGATTCGGTCCGACAAGATTTCTGAAAGATGAATATATCACAACCTTTCGAAACATCTTCAGACAAACAGATTCGTTATATCTTTTGCCCATCTATTATGCAGGTGGTACAGCCCTGAAAGATATCTCCTCGGATGACATAATAAAGGCGCTCGGCAATGTGTCCTTCAATGCAATGGCCGTTGGAAGTCGCGATGAGCTTGTGGACAGGCTCAAATCTGATGTAGAACCAGGTGATTGCGTGCTTGTCATGGGTGCGCGTGACCCATCGTTACCTGCTTTAGTTAAAAGAATAGTGGAATTTTTTGGGGGAATCAAAGAAGTACCTTCTTGATGTTGAAGTTGACATATATCCAACAGCAACAACAGTCAGACAATAGGTAAATATATATCGAGGAACGCCCTAATCACCCCTTGACTTGAACCCCTGTAAGCATATATAATTATGGACTTTTATGGAGGTAACCTTGAGAGACAAACAATGTGGATTGGTCAAAGATGAAGACATAGGAAAAACGCTGACCCTCTCCGGTTGGGTATTCAGGAGAAGGGACCATGGCGGGCTTATATTTGCGGATTTGCGCGATGTAACAGGTATAGTACAGGTTGTTTTTTCACCTGAAATATCTACTGAAGCACATGGAAAGGCAGGAGATCTAAAACAGGAATATGTGATACGTGTAACCGGTAAGGTTAAGAAAAGGCCAGAGGGAACGGAGAATCCCGGAATGGCGACTGGTATGCTTGAAGTGCTGGTTGATTCATTAGATGTTTTAAATACATGCAAACCTCTTCCTTTCCAACTTGACGAGGAAGAGACCAATGAATCTCTGAGATTGAAATATCGATATCTCGATATGCGAAGACCGGAAATGCAGAAGATTTTTACAACAAGGAGCAGGGTATACAAAGTAACAAGGGATTATTTCGAGTCGAACGGTTTTTTTGAATTTGAAACACCTTTTTTTACCAAAAATACCCCTGAGGGCGCAAGGGATTTTGTCGTGCCAAGCAGGCTTAATCCAGGCATGTTTTATGCGCTCCCACAATCTCCACAGCTTTTTAAACAGATATTGATGATAGCCGGTTTTGATAAATATTTTCAGATTGCCAGATGTTTCAGGGATGAGGATTTGAGGGCAGACAGGCAACCAGAATTTACTCAGATAGATGTTGAGATGAGTTTTGTTGACGTTGATGATGTTATCGCCGTCGGTGAAGGACTGATAAAGCATATATACAAAGCTGTGACAGATGAAGACATACAGACTCCTTTTATGAGGATGACGTATGAAAATGCTATGGAAACATACGGGACGGACAAGCCTGATTTACGATTTGATCTGCCGATGGTTGAACTGACAGATATTTTTAAAGAGGCAGGTTTCGGCGTTTTTAAAAAAACAGTTGAAACAGGTGGTGTGATAAAATCGATTGTGTTGCGGAACAAAACCCTTTCAAGAAAAGACCTCGACACTGCTGTTGATGTTGCAAAGGAGTTGGGCGCTGGGGGACTTATCTGGATACGAAAGGAGAAAGGCACGTTGCAATCCCCTATTGTCAAATATCTTAGCGATGATGAAAAGATGGCGATGGATAAAACGCTTGGCCTTTCTGACGGGGATGTAACGTTTATAATGGCTGATAAACGAGACAGGGCAAATGAAAATATGGGTAAATTCAGGCTCTATCTTGGGAAACGGTTTGAACTGATTAGAAAGAACGAGTTTAAATTTCTATGGGTGGTCGATTTTCCGCTTCTCGAATACAGTGAAGAAGAGAAAAGATATGTTGCAAGGCATCACCCATTTACATCGCCACAGGGCAATATAAAGAATTTTAGCGGCGACTATTTGTCTATAAAGGCAAAGGCATATGACCTTGTCCTGAATGGTGTTGAAATAGGTGGTGGAAGTATAAGAATATTCAGGATGGATAACCAGCTCGAAATGTTTAGATTGCTCAATATCAAAGAAGAAGAGGCAAACGAGAAATTCGGATTTTTATTAGAGGCACTTGAAATGGGGGCGCCACCACATGGTGGTATTGCATTTGGATTTGACAGGATTTTAATGATGTTGCTTAAACTCGACAGTATAAGGGATGTTATACCTTTTCCTAAAACTCAGAAGGGCACCTGTTTACTTACTGGGGCACCATCCAGAATAGCACAAAAACAGTTGAATGAACTGAAGATACGAACTACGGTGGAGCCGACTTAATAGCGTTGAGTGCATAACTTGTAGTTTTTAATTGTTTTTGATGTTATCGAATAGCCCATAAAAACGGAGGTTTCGTTGAAGAAGAAGAAAGGTTTTATCTTTAAAAACACCCCTAAACATGCGAAATATCCTCTTGTCGACGTGGAAACCCCTGAACTTTTCAGGGATATTTTTCCGTATTCCAGCATGTGCAAGATAAAGTTCGACCACAAAATAGAACTGATCGATCCACCAGAAGATATATATATTACTGACACGACTTTCAGGGATGGCCAGCAGTCAAGACCACCTTTTACAGCCAAACAGATAGAAGACTTATTCGATTATTTGCATCGACTTGGAGGTCCAAATGGCGTAATAAGACAGTGTGAATTCTTCCTTTACACCGACAAGGATAAGGAAGCGGTGATTAAGTGCATGGAAAAGGGTTATAGATATCCAGAAATCACCGGGTGGGTGCGTGCTAACAAGGAAGATTTGCAGCTTATCAAGGAGTTGGGACTGAAAGAAACGGGCATACTTACAAGTGTCTCTGACTACCATATCTTTATGAAACTAAAAAAAAACAGATCACAGGTTTTCAGGGATTACATAAAGATTGTTGAGAGTACCGTTAATAATGGCGTTATCCCGAGATGTCACTTCGAGGACGTAACAAGGGCTGATATATATGGCTTTTGCGTTCCATTTGCACAGGCGCTCATGAGTATTTCAGAGGATGCGAAGATTCCTGTAAAGATAAGGCTATGTGATACGCTTGGTATTGGTATAACTTATCCTGGTTCAGCCCTTCCAAGATCTATGGGCAAGATAATAAGGGCAATGATTGATGATGCGGGGGTTCCTTCAGAGTGTCTTGAATGGCACGGGCATAATGACTTCAATAAAGCGGTTGTAAACAGTGTCAGTGCATGGCTTTATGGGTGCTCATATGTGAACGGCACTTTGCTTGGCATTGGGGAAAGAACAGGAAATGCGCCTATTGAGGGATTGATAATGGAATACATTTCCCTTACCGGTGATGAAAATGGCATGGATACAACCGTGATCACCGAGTTAAGGAATTACTTCGAAAAAGAGATAGGTCTCAATATACCAAAGAACCAACCCCTTGTAGGTGTAGACTTCAATGCTACATCCGCTGGTGTTCACATAGATGGAATTTTCAAGAATCAGGAGATATACACGTCGTTTGATACCAACAGGATCCTCAATAGACCTATAACGGTGAACATAACTGATAAATCAGGCCTTGCCGGTATTAGCCATTGGATAAATGCGCATTTTGCATTGACTGGAAAAAACAAAATAGAAAAGACTCATCCGGCTGTGGGCAAGATCAATAAATGGATTTTAAAGCAATATGATGAGGGCAGGGTTACCTGTATGTCGGATAATGAAATGGAGCATCTTGTAAGAAGATACCTGCCTGAAATATTTGTTTCTGAGTTCGAATTGTTGAAGAAGAGGGCATACAATATGGCAGCTCACCTGATCGAGAGATATATCGAGCATCCTGATATAAAGAGTATGACTCCGGGTAAACAGGAAAAGATATTAAAAAGTGTTGTTGAGGATTGTCCCTATATACAGTTTGCATATTCAGTTAACAGTGATGGTATCAAGATTACAAAGAATATCACGCAGGTCGTTGACAGGGCGAAATATTACAAGATAGGGGTAAACGATGATTTTTCAGATAGGGACTGGTTTATTATACCCATGAAAACAGGAAATGTAAATGTGACGGATATCTATTCGTCAAGAATAACGGGTGCCTTGTGCGTAACCGTTTCTGGTCCTATAAGGGATGAATATGGAGATATTATTGGCGTGCTTGGTTTTGATATAAAGTTCGAAGATTTGACCAAGGCAGAGGGATAGATGAATAAAACCTTAGCTGAAAAGATTTTAAGCATGAACACCGGGAAGACATTGAGACAGGGCGATTATGTAATTGTAAATGTCGACAGGATTCTGCTACAGGATGGCACAGCACCGCTTGCAATCAAAAAATTCAATGATATGGGATTCAAATCTGTTTTTGATGGCATGCGTGTAAATTTTTTTATTGATCATGCCTCGCCAAGCCCGAGGATGGAGCTTTCAAACGACCATATTGCCATCAAGTCATTTGCAAAAAGATATGGCGCTAGGGTTTATGATGTGGGGCACGGCATATGTCATCAGATTATGGCAGAAACTGTTCTTTCTCCTTCCGAAGTGCTTATTGGAGCTGATTCTCATACATGCACAGGAGGAGCGGTTTGTGCATTCTCAACGGGTATGGGTTCCACGGATGTAGCTACCGCAATGGGGCTTGGAAAAACATGGATGAGGGTGCCAGAAACATTCAGGTTTGTCATTGAAGGTGATTTTCCTGCGGGTGTGACCCCGAAAGATCTAATACTTAAGATTATAGGCATGTTGGGTGCAGACGGCGCTACGTACAAATCGATGGAATTTGCCGGTGATGCCGTCAGTCGCCTTGATGTGGAAGACAGGATGACCATCGCAAACATGGCAGTTGAGGCTGGAGCGAAATGCGGCTTATTTCCCTCTGATCAAATGACACTTGAGTACCTTAAGAGGCATAAAAGAGAAAATAGATACATAGAGATTTTACCGGATAGTGATGCAGTATATGAAAGGATTTATGAAATCGATCTGCGAGACCTTACACCCATGGTAAGTTTGCCCCATGAGGTAGATAATGTTAGGCCGATAGAAGATAAAGAATTGAAAAATATGGTTGTTAACCAGGTTTTTATAGGGTCATGCACGAGTGGTAGGATTGGTGACCTGAGGATAGCCGCTGCTATGATGAAGGGGAAGAAGATACATGAGAATGTGAGGTTTCTTGTCTGTCCGGCATCAAGGTTGGTTTATCATCAGGCAATGAAGGAGGGTGTTCTTGAGACATTGTTTGAGTCGGGGGCAAACATTCTACCGCCTGGATGCGGTCCATGTATCGGTTTGCACCAGGGTGTTCTTGGCAACAAAGAGGTATGTGTTTCTACGTCTAACAGAAATTTTTTAGGCAGGATGGGCAATCCTGATTCGAGTATTATCCTTGCTTCACCGGCAACTGCTGCTGCAAGTGCTTTGAACGGAAGATTGGCAGATCCGAGGGAGGTTCTTGATGATATTTTGCGGTAAAGCATGGAAATTTGGAGATAATATCTCTACCGACCACATAACCCCCGGGAGGTTTTATCATTTGCGTTCGAATCTTGAAGAACTGACCAAGCATGTTTTTGCGGATATTGCACCTGGCTTTAACACAAAGGTCTCGAAGGGTGATATTGTTATTGCAGGAAAAAATTTTGGTTTGGGTTCGAGCAGGGAACATGCACCGCTTATCATCAAAATGGCCGGGATAGATGCCATTGTAGCAAAATCCTTTGCTCGCATATTCTATCGCAATGCAATAAATGTCGGTCTGGCAGCAGTTATATGCGATGTTGATGATGTCGAAGAGGCAGACGAGGTTGAAGTAAGGATGGATGAAGGTGTCTTTGTTGACATTACAAAGGGTATTGAAAAAAGATTTTCTCCGTTGCCGTTGATCATGAGAGAGATACTAACGGAAGGAGGACTCGATATGTATATACGAAAATATGGCGAGCTAAAGGTTTAAAAAATTACATCGTACAGCAAATATCAAGTTTTGATCAAAGTACAATTGGTTTGGAATTTTTTCGAATTTGTAGCTATGTGATTAGAAGGTTTGGGGTAGGATTTTGACGAAACACATTATAATCCCTTATATTGTTGGTGATGGCATTGGATATGATATATGGCGAGCCTCGAAAGAGGTGCTGGAAGAATCAGTGCTAAAGGCCTACAATACAGAAAAGAGGATAGAATGGAAAGAGTTGTATGCCGGACTTAAGGCTGTTGAAAAAACTGGCTCTTTATTGCCGGAAGAGACCGTAGAGGTTATAAAATCGTGTGGTTTTGCGATAAAGGGGCCACTCACAACACCCGTTGGAGGAGGTTTCAGAAGTATAAACGTCCAGATGAGGCAGCTTTTTGATCTTTATGTATGCATGAGGCCTATCCGTTATTTTGAAGGATTACCTAGCCCGCTTAAAAGACCTGAAGGTATTGATTTGATAATCTTTCGAGAAAATACTGAAGATATTTACAGAGGGATAGAATGGGAAGAAGGGGCATCTGAGACGGATGATGTTATCAATTTTTTCAGGGGGAAGATGAATGTTGACTTGTCTGACTCTACGGCTATAGGTGTTAAACCCATAAGCAAGGCAGGCACTGTGAGATTTGCCAGATGGGCAATAGATTATGCGATAAAAAACAATAGAAAGTCTGTAACGGTTGTCCACAAGGGTAATATCATGAAGTATACTGAAGGTGCGTTCAAAGAATGGTCATATGAAGTAGCGAAAGAGTTTGGGGAAAATATTGTATTCG
>MWEV01000088.1 GCA_002071245.1 Deltaproteobacteria bacterium ADurb.Bin026 | reverse complement strand
AGGATGTTCCAGAATGCGCGTAAGTGGTGTGAATAGCTGATAAAGCCTCTTTCAGACCCGATTGTCTTTTTGTTCGTCTTGAAACTGCCTCGCAGAAGACATCCCTGTTACCCCATATTTCAATACCCCTTTTTGCCCTTGTGATTGCCGTATATATCAACTCTCTTGTCAATATTTCTGATGAACGGTCAGGGAGGATAACGATGATGTCATTAAATTCTGAACCCTGACTTTTGTGTACGGTTATCGAATAGACAGGCTCAAGGTTGGATAATCTTGCAGGCAAAATTTTTCTGTATTGTCCCTCTTCGGATTTAAAAAATGCCCGCAGATCGCCTTTATCTTCATTATCAGGGAAAAGGATACCCACATCGCCGTTGAACAGCCTCAATCTGTAATCATTTTTATTTATCATTATCGGTTGTCCCCTGTACCATCTGCCTGTATATTTTACAAGACCTCTGCGTTTTAACAGGTGTTCAATTATTTCATTTATTGTTGTAACTCCGTATGGTCCTTGTCGAAGTGCACATATAACACGAAAACTATCGAAATGTAAAAACGCTTCTTCCAGTGATGCTGCATTTATGTGAGAGGAATACCTATCGAGGGTCTTTTGTTCAAGGAGTTGCATCATATTTTCAGGAGATGGGATGTCGTGCCATCTTAAATCGGCGTATGACCCCTCTTTAATTAGATTAAGCGCATCTTCTCCTCTTCCTTCATTGACAAATTTGCTAAGGGCACCTATGCCGCTTCCGCTAGTGAAACGATAATTCTTTTGCAACACAACGACAGAATCAGAGATATTCTCGCCCGCATTACATATGTCTCCGAACACAGCCCCAGGCTCAACAGATGCAAGCTGTTCCTTATCCCCAAGCATTATAAATCTTGCATGCCTGGGGGTTGCCGACATCAGCTTTGCCATCAGGGGCAAGTCAATCATGGATGCCTCATCAACGATTATTGCATCATATGGCAGGAGATTGTCCTCGTTAAACCTGAATTCTTTTTTTTTGAAAGTTGAGCCCAGCAACCTATGTGTGGTAGATGCAGTTTCCGGGATAAGCATTTTTACCGCCTCTGAACAATTAATCTTTGTTTTTGCATCCTTTATGACAGCGCTTAAACGTGCCGCTGCCTTTCCTGTTGGGGCAGTCAAGGCGATATTGCGTTCTACATTTGCATGTATATACTGTTCTGCAATTAATGCGAGTATTTTAGATACCGTGTATGTTTTGCCTGTTCCTGGACCCCCAGAAATAACAACGAAATTATTTTTTAATGCCTTTAGCGCTGCAAGATATTGCCAGTCGATCTCATCTGATCGGCGGTTGGGAAAAAACCGATTTAACCCGTCTTTTAACAGACTCTCATTGATTCCAGAAACAGGAGTATCGATTCTGTCTATAATGTTTTTTGCAAGCATGGTTTCGTATTGCCAATAACGATTGAGATAGAGCAAGTGATTTTGACTCAGGATTAACGGTGTTGTCTCGCCAGGCAATCCGACAACAGGCGCCTTTTGTAGTGATGTTAACCATGTGACAAGATCAGGGCATGAAATTAAGGCGGTACTCTCTGTTTCTTCGGGTAAAAATGGTTTCCCCGCAAGGTATGCTATATCAGCGCATATGTGCCCTTTGCCCGTAAAAAAACTGACAAGAGCAGATGCAAGCCAGAGGTGTTTTTTGTCTTCTTCAGTCATGTGCGGTGATAGTCTAACCATGAAATCCGCAAAAAATCTGTCAATACCCAAAAAGGTTTCGTCTGGTTGTATGGCAATCACGTTTATATCCCTTTAAGATATCTATTAAATTCTGTTACAAGCCCCTCTGAAGGTCTGTCAAAGAATATGCCGTATTCCTGCCCTTTCTGCACATCGATACCCCTTAAAAACATATAAAAAACCCCTCCAAAATGTTTATCATATGTGTAACCTTTGTTCCTGAATGATAAAAAACTATTTATTGCTACGGTATAAAGGTGGTATTGGAGAAAATAGAATTCCTGCTCCATCGTATTTCTCAGTGCTACCTGATTATAATCTTCGATGGATGGGCCTAAGAAATTTGATTTCCAATCAATTATATAAAACATACCATCAAATTCAAAGACCATGTCGATAAAGCCCCTGAGCATCCCCTTTACAGGGTTGAACTCGAGACCTTTTATAATGTCTGCATACCTTGAATATTGTTTATTTTCTTTGGATGAGCCAAAGACCTGGCCCATCGTCTTTGGATTTATAAGTTGAAGCGGTAGATAAAATTCCAATTCGTGAATCTTATCTGTTGGATTAAGCATCGATAATTTTAACGTCTTTTTGCCAGTTTCAATTGAAACATTAAGTACGTTTCGGATGGTTCTGAATATCGTATCTGTCCATATAGATTGAATGCCAAAGCGTCCAAGGCGTTCAGCTATTTCCTGCTTTATAATATCGGTATTTGCCAATGAAAAGTCTATGTGTTCGAATATATTGTGAAGACATGAACCTGCATTTGTCCCGCGGGGAAAATTAAATATATCGAGACTGTCAACAGAGGATTTAGTAAATATTGGTGTGCTTTCTGTTATGCTTTTGTCTCGATCTGGTAATTCAGCGTTTTGTTCTTTTCCTGATGTTATGGAAGAAAAACTCGAAATATGCCAGTTTTTCTCAATAATTCCATTGAAAAGTCTTGGAACGGGATAGAAGTCTTGTTGTTTTATGGGTTTGTAAGAGTTTTCCTCAGGTTCTGGTATAGGTAGGATTTCGATTGAGCCACCTGATCTATTGATGAGCTTTTCTATCTGGGTTCTCTTTTCAAGGTCTGTTAATTTATTGATATGGCTTTTCAGGGTTTCAACGGAGAAATCCTCAGAGGTTATTGGGGGAGGATGCAGAATATATGCGACAGCGGATGTTTCAGATTTGTTTATGCTTCCACAGGCAAGATAACACCTGTGTTTAGCCCTTGTAAGCGAGACATATAAAAGTCTGACATTCTCTGCGAGTTGTTCCAATTCATAAAACCTTTTTATCGACTCATCGGTTGTTAAGCTCATATCCATTGTCGGACAGAGATTGTTTTTTTCGTTGTGGTATATTATTGTCTGATTATTATTCATCTCAGAACTGCCCCAGCAGAAAGGACAGAATATTATCGGGTATTCAAGTCCTTTACTTCTGTGGATTGTTATGATCTTTACGGCTGCTTCGTCTGTTTCAAGCCTTATCTGATATTCCTCGGCGTCTGAGGCGTAGTCCAATTCCATTTTTCTTTGAAGCCATTTTATTGTACCTTCAGGGCTTGATTTATATTTGACGGAATAATTGTGGAGCAGTTCAAGACAATGCAACACATTGGTAAGTCTGCGTTCACCATCAGGCATGGCGAGCAGCCTTGCCTTGATTTTTTCTTGAGCAATCAATGTTCGTGCCATATTCATAAAACCGCTGTTGAGCCATAGAATGCGATACGAAACAAAACGTTCGAGATAATCATTCCAGATTATTTCATTTTCTGTAATTTGCGCAAGTTGGTTACCTGTTATGCCGAACATATCCGTTACAAGTGCTGCCTTTACCCTTGATTCGTTCGATGGCTCGGCGATTGCAGCTAAAATGTAACTGATTTCATATGCCTCATGCGTTGTAAAGATGTTTTCGGTGCTATAAATAACGCACGGCACATTCACACTATTTAGCGCCATTTTCATGCCTCTCGCTTCCCTGTTGGTTCTGACGAGTATGGCAATGTCAGAGGCGGAGACGTTTTTATTGTCTATGACGGCTTCGCCACTGTCACCCATTGTGAGCAACCTTACTATTTCGCCTGCTGTTGCTTTGTAAAGCATCTCTCTGGCATCGTTTGCATAGACAGGCTTTCCATCAGACCTACGCTCGATCAGCCATAATTTAAGCGGGGACATATCTATATTGCCGTTTATCCTGAGAACCTCCCTTTTTTTAGGGTTACCTGGTTTGACAGGTACAAATGAAAGGGCGTCAAAAACGAATGGGTGATTCGCATTTTCAAAGATGGCGTTTACCGCAGAAATAAGCCTTTCAGATGCCCTGTAGTTTTCTTTGAGTGTCCATAACTTGTCTATATCCTTTACTGCCCTTATGTAAGCGAAGATGTCCGCACCTCTGAAGCTGTATATCGATTGCTTTGGATCCCCGATTATAAAAAGTATACAATCCTTGCTGTTGTATATGGATGTAAAGATTTCATATTGAAGTGGGTCTGTATCCTGAAATTCATCAATAAGGGCTGCCTTGTATCTATTATTTATCAGCCCTGTGAGTCCTTTTCCGCGTGTGCCCTTAAGGGCATTGTGTAGGTCAATCAGCAGGTCGTCAAATGAACGCACGTTCTGTTCCTGTTTTTTTCTATAAGACTCTCTCCTTGCGTATTCAAATAATGCCATTTTAAGACCTATTATCTTGTTGTTGAATATTTCAGCGAGTTGTTCAGCGATATCTTTAAGCTGACCGCATTTTATAAAGAAATGATGGTTTTGTATCGTAGGCTTGGAGGTGGTCTTGAATGCGTTTGAAACAGGAGGGTTGAAGCACATGTAATCGAATTTCTCCGGTAAAGGAAGCGGGAATCCAGATGAAAAATACGTCTCAAGGTTTGAGAACAATGTTTCAACAGTTTTTTTGCTATATGTTTGCCTGTTCAGGGAGGTATCGCTGCTTATACAGGATATGACATATTCCCTTTCGGTTTCCCAGATGTTTGATGCCTCATTATAAACCTCAACACATCTGTTTTCGACATCTTCTTCCCCATTACTGCTAATCTCTGTTTTATCTGCATTGATTGCAAGAAAAGGATTGCCTGTACCTTTTTTGACTATATCATAAAATCCTGAAAGGTCTATCTTGGATGACATATAATTAAGAAAAATAGGTGATGCAGAATATGCGTGGTTTCTCCAAAAATCATTTACGATCTCCTGTAAAAATTTTGAATTATCTTCTATAAAATCGGTATCAAAAAGTGAACAGCTCTCGAATGCGTGATCGCGCAGTATACGAAGACAAAAACCATGTATCGTAAAGATTGCGGCCTCATCAAAGCACCTTATGGCATTGAGTAGAAGCTTTCTCGCTGTCTGTTTATCCTCTATGCTTTGATATAGTCTTTTTAAGAAAGGGTCATCTGTATTTCCCGATAAAAAGACATCCAAGGCATCTTTGATTCTTTGCCTGATGCGATTTTTTAATTCGTCGGTTGCAGCGTTTGTAAAGGTAACGACAAGTATGTCTTTTGTCTCGAGACGGGTTTCGATTAGGAGTCTTACATAAAGACTGGCGATTGCATAGGTCTTACCTGTGCCGGCACTCGCCTCGACAAGGTTGATGCCGGATAGGGGTATTTCAACAGGGTCGAAGCCTTTCATTTTATGTTCGCCTCATATTGGTAAGGATAGGGGCATAGATATTCATTGCAATGTCTCTGAATATTTCGTCCAAAGGGTCTATTTTTCCAAAACAAAGCTTGAAGTACGCATCTTCGGATTCTTTGTCTGTTGAAAATTCTGTGCCATACCATTCATTTATTGCAGATTTAAGCGCTTCATCCGTATTTTTGCCTTTCATTATCTGCTCTGCGTATTTGTTTGATGTCTGAGGAAAGAATTTTATCGGTTCTTTTATACCCATATAAAATATTTCCAGAAGCTTTACAAGCGTATCTATGCCGCTTTCTAAGGGTTTGAACGTGTATGTATGGTTTATCGTTATAAACATGCTGTTATGTGGAATAGATTCATCTTGTATGGTATTCAGGACCAGATGGTCAATCCATGTTTCGAGCAGATATTTTGCCTTTGTGGATTTGACGCACCTGTAGTTTATTATACCTGGTTGGTATATGTTGGTCAGTCTTCCGCTTATCCTGAATCCTGCAAGATTGATATCAATATCGAGCTGTTTAGGTTTTTCCTCAATATTATAACCTTTTAATTTATCTGAGAATGACTTTGCAGTTAGGAAGGTTTTTCTAAGGGCAACCTCACCCGGTGCTTCGGGTGGAAGGATGCCGCCTACTTTGAAGGCCTTTTTTAATGTCGAAACATTTTTTCCAGAAAGTAATGCATCTGTTATTTCAGTGGTAATTGAAAATGAACTGAGGTTGTCAAGCACAAAAGGTTCATCGTCCTCAGTTGTAAATGAATCTTCTTC
>MWEV01000087.1 GCA_002071245.1 Deltaproteobacteria bacterium ADurb.Bin026 | reverse complement strand
AGAGGTGGCACAAGTCTGAGTGTATTGATTTTAGTACAATTTATTATCACACCTTCCTTCAAGAACTCTGCGGCTATGGGATTGCCATCGATTGACAATTCAACACCCCATATAAGGCCAATACCCCTTATCTCTTTAATAAAACTATATTTTTCTTTAAGGCCAAGAAGTCCTTCATATAGATGCATGCCTGCGTCGTTGCAATTCTTGAGTATATTTTCATCGGTAAATGTATTAAGGGTGGCGATGACCGCCGATGAAGCAAGAGGGTTTCCGCCAAAGGTTGATGCATGTGTACCGGGCTCGAATGCCTGCATTACCTCATCTTTTGCAATAATTGCCCCCACGGGAAACCCATTTCCCAACGCCTTTGCAAGGCTCATGATATCTGGCTCTATATTGTAGTTTTCGTAAGCAAAGAGTTTGCCCGTTCTTCCAATGCCGGTTTGAACTTCATCGAAGATAAGAAGGATGTCTTTTTCTCTCGTAAAATTTCTGAGTTTTTCAACATATCCTTTATCTGCAAGATAAACACCGCCTTCTGCTTGTACAAGTTCAATAATAACCGCACATGTCTTGTCGTTAGACGCTTTTATGAGGCTTTCTATATCGTTGAAAGGTACGTATTTGAAACCACCAGGAAGAGGCGAAAAGCCTTCTTGAAATTTTGTCTGCCCTGTTGCAGAGAGTGTTGCCAGTGTACGTCCGTGAAAAGAATTTTCCATTGTGATTATTTCGTATCGTTCTGTACCGTATTTTTTCCATGAATATCTTCTTGCGAGTTTAATGGCAGCTTCATTTGCCTCTGCTCCGCTGTTACAGAAAAAGACTTTGTCGCCAAATGAATTCTCAACCAATAATTTTGCTGCCTTGATTTGTGGCTCGATATAAAAGAGATTTGATATATGAAATAGCTTTCCTGCCTGAACAGTAAGACTTTCTATCACATTTTTATGAGCATGACCGAGATTACACACTGAAATGCCTGACAAAAAATCGAGATATCTTCTTCCATCCATGTCCCAAATCCAGCATCTTTCACCCTTTGTAGCAACTATGGGAAACCTGTTATAGGTATTAGCAATGTATTGTTTCCCATAATCTATCCAATTTTGTTGCATCTTACACCTCTTTTGTGATTTTTGTTCCTATTCCTGAATTGGTAAATATTTCAAGCAGAATAGCATGCGGAATTTTTCCATTTATGATGTGTGTCTCCTTGACACCACCTTCAATTGCATCAATACAGCAATCAACCTTCGGTATCATACCGCCGGAGATCGTCTTATTGCTGATAAGGGTATCGATATCTGATATTTTTAATGATGACAGTAGTTTATCCTCTTTATCTAGGACACCGTCCACGTCTGTCAGCAGTATCAACTTCTCCGCTGATAGAGATTTTGCTATGCTGCCTGCTGCTGTATCAGCATTTATATTATAGGAATTACCGTCAACGCCGTCAGCAAGTGGGGCGATAACAGGAATGTAACCATGTCTGTTTATATCTTTGATTATTGCAACATCGACATTTACAATCTCACCGACAAGGCCAATATCTTTTCCGGCAACCTTTTTAGCGATGAGCAGCCTTCCGTCTTTTCCAGAAAGTCCGATAGCCCTGCCTCCCATGTCATTGATGTTTTTTACAATTTCTTTATTTATATTGCCTGAAAGGACCATCTCAACCACGTCAAGGGTCTTTGAATCCGTAACCCTGAGTCCATCGACAAATTCTGTTGGTATTTTTAATTCTTTAAGAAGTCTGCCTATCTTGGGACCACCTCCATGAACGATGACCGGATTTATCCCAACATATTTAAGAAGTGCCACATCTTTGGCAAATTCCTTTTTCAGATGTTCTTCCTCCATCGCTGCGCCTCCGTACTTTATAACGAAGGTCGAACGAAAAAACTTTTTTATGTAAGGCAGTGCCTCAAGTAATGTTGTAATCTGCTCGCTCATATTCTCCTCTAAGTTAATATGTTTAAAGGGTTCGAGGGATTTGAGTGGCAATGGTTTGGTTTTTCGCTTTACCCCTGTCTTCCCGTATGGTTAGACGATTGAAAGGTTGGAGTTTAGCCAACCCTCTGGCCCTCTAAGCTTCAAACCCTCGATTCCTGCATTATAATATGTATCTGCTCAAGTCTTCCTTTTCGAGAAACTCTCCAAGCTTTTCCCTAACATATTCTTTTGTTATGACAATTTCTTTTTCCTTCATATCCGGGGCTGAATAAGATATGTCTTCGAGCAATTTTTCCATAACAGTATAAAGTCTTCTTGCGCCGATATTCTCTGTCATCTCATTTATCTTTTGCGAAATCTCTGTTATTTCTTTTATTGCCTCTTCCTCGAATTCGAGATTTATGTTTTCTGTATTCAGAAGTGCTTTATATTGTTTTATCAGGGCGTTATCTGGTTCAGTTATGATTCTGTAAAAATCATCTTTTGTAAGTGGGTCGAGGTTAACCCTTATGGGGAATCTGCCCTGCAATTCTGGGATCAAATCCGAAGGCTTAGACATATGAAAAGCACCTGCTGCTATAAACAATATATGGTCTGTTTTTACCATTCCATATTTTGTGGTAACTGTAGTTCCTTCTACTATCGGCAGGATATCCCTCTGGACACCTTCCCTTGATACGTCAGGACCATGTATCTGATCCCTGCTTGCAATCTTGTCGATTTCGTCAAGAAAAATAATACCGGACTGCTCAATCCTTTCGATGGCATCCTTGACAACCTTATCCATATCGATCAGCTTTTTTGACTCTTCCTGTATTAAAAATTCATAGGCATCTTTGATCTTGACCTTTCTCTTCTTTGTCTTTTTTGGCAGTATGTTGCCAAACAGGTCCCTTATCTGCATATCCATCTCTTCCATGCCCTGCGCGGAAAATACCTCTATGATAGGCAACGCCCTTTCAGGCATGTCGAGTTCTACGAGTTTTTCATTCAATTTGCCATCCCTAAACCGTGCCCTCAGCTTTTCCCTTGAATGGTCTTCGACTTCGTTATTGTTTTGTGTATCTGCCTGTCTTTTAGGCGCCGGCAAGAGAATGTAAAGAATTCTTTCTTCTGCCATGATCGCAGCCTTTTCTTTTACTGACTCCTGTTCCTCCTTTTTCACCATGTTTATGGATAATTCTGTAAGATCTCTTATCATTGATTCAACATCCCTTCCCACATAGCCAACCTCTGTAAACTTGGTAGCTTCAATTTTCAAAAAGGGTGAATTGGCAAGCTTTGCAAGACGTCTTGCTATTTCAGTTTTTCCAACCCCTGTAGGTCCTATCATGATTATGTTTTTTGGGGCTACCTCATCCCTTAAATCTTTGGGTATCATCTGTCTTCTCCATCTGTTTCTTAAAGCGACAGATACAGCCTTTTTTGCCTTCTCCTGTCCGATTATATAGCGGTTCAGTTCTTCCATAATCTCCCTGGGTGTCAATGTTTTCATTTATAGCTCCTCGACGATGATCCTTTCATTTGTATATATGCATATCTCTGAGGCAATCAGCATCGACTCTTTTACGATTTCAGAGGCAGTCATGTCTGTATATTTAACAAGTGCCTTCGCGGCTGCTTGTGCATATGCGCCACCTGAACCTATAGCTGCTACTCCGTCATCCGGTTCCACAACGTCACCGGTGCCGGAGAGAATGAATGTATGTTCTGTATCTGCAACTATCATTAAAGCCTCAAGCCTCCTGAGTGAACGGTCTGTTCTCCAGTCTTTTGCCAATTCGACAGACGCCCTTGTGATATTACCGTTGAATTGTTCGAGTTTCTTTTCGAATCTTTCAAAAAGGGTAAAAGCATCTGCTGTTGCGCCTGCAAAACCTGCTAGGCATCTATCTTTATAGAGTTTTCTTACCTTTTTTGCGGTGTGTTTTACAATTGTTGCATGCATAGTGACTTGTCCGTCGCCGCCAATAGAAACGTTTCCCTTGTGTCTTACACATATTACTGTTGTTGCTTCCATATATTACCTTCTCGGATGAGATTTGTCGTATATCTCCATCAATTTGTCGGTGGAGATGTGAGTATATTTCTGGGTTGTCGATAACTTTGAGTGGCCAAGCAGTTCCTGAATACTTCTCAGATCTGCCCCGCTGTCAAGCATATGGGTTGCAAAGGAATGTCTTATTCCATGGAGCGCAAGGTTCTTAAACAGATGTGCGTTTATTTGATGTTTTTTCATAATACTCAGCAATCCCCTATACGACAGTCTTGTCCCATGATTATTTATGAAAAGAGGACCTTTTGATACATGATTTCCAACAGGTGTGTTTTTTCTTACTTCCAAATATTCTTCAATGGCACGTTTTGCCTTGTTGCCGAAGGGGAGCACCCTTTCTTTGCCGCCTTTGCCTTTTGCTTTAACCCACATCCCATCTATGTGCAGATCTTCTGTGTCGAGATTTAGAACCTCTTGTGCTCTCATACCTGTGGAATACATGAGTTCAAATATTGCGCGGTTGCGGATATTCAACCAGCCTTCTTTCGGAAGGTAGTCGAGAAAGTGAAACATCTCGTCAATTGTGTAAAATTTAGGTAGATGTTTTTCTATTTTCGGGTTTTTAATGACAAGCGCTGTATTTTCATCAATATATCTTTTTTTCTTCATGAATCTGAAAAACATCTTTATTGAGGAGACCTTTCTTGCAAGAGAGGATTTCTTTATTGTTTTATAGATGTTTACAATATAAGCCCTGATGACATTGTGGTCTATTATTTCAAATGAACTTTTTTCAATGAACCTTATAAAATCTCTGATATCGCCCTTATATGCCTTTTGTGTATTAAGGGGGGCGCCTTTTTCAAGTTCGAGGTATTTGTAAAATTCTTTTGCAGCGACTTTGATCCTGTGTTTGTCCATAACGATATTATTCTATTATTTTTTCCCAAATAATCAAGTAAATTCCCATTAAATACAACAGATAGCTTTTGGTTGCTATTCTTCTGTGAGACCACAGTAAGGTTATTATGCATATAAAGGCATGCTTGCATATAACAGAGCAATGTGAAATATGTTCGAAAGCACACCGCTAATATGGAAGACGGTTTTGTTGTTTACATGTGATGCTGATATTGCTGAAAGCTTATAAAATGGTGGACATGATGATGTTTCGATAATTTTTTAAGCCGAGGTTTTTTCAAAAATCAAATTGAATTCTTGACAAAAAGAAAGCGGATTTTTTATAATATGTGAAATTTTTCATTATAACCTGGAGGACTTATGTGGGACAGCTTAAGCCTTAAAGAAATTGTGGACCACGCCAAAGATCCGTATCCGTCGATAAGACAGTGGGTTAAGGATACAGGAAAAAGGGCGGTAGGAAGTACGTTTGCTGATGTTCCGGAGGAGGTGATTTACGCCTTTGGCTTTCTTCCTGTAACACTTATGGGAACAAACAGGCCTTTAAAGGAGGCTCCGAGTCATTTGCCGGATAATGCTTGCTCGCTTGCAAGGAGTAATCTTGAGCTTGTGCTGAGTTATGAGGGGGATATCTTTGATGGTTATGTCCTGCCACAGGTATGTGATACAACACAGCATCTGTCTGATATATGGCGGATCAATTTTCCAGATAAATATGTTGAAAGTTATCTTGCGCCACGACAGGCAGACAGACCAAGCGCCCGTTACTGGGTAAAGGAGGAGATAGAGAGGATAATTGCATCTCTTTCCAAATGGTCAGGCAAGATGATAACCGATAATGATTTAAACGAAGCAATAAAGGTACACAACGAAAACAAGATGCTGCTTAAGGAAATATACGACATCAAGAAGAAAAACCCTGCTGCATTGACCAATAAAGAGTTGTTTGCGATGATGAAATTGTCACAGCAGGTAGACAAATTAGAATTTAATAAATCCCTCAAAAAAATAAAGGATAGCCTTAAAGCTGAAAATGGAAAGGGCTATACCGATATAGTGCTTGTTGGAATTACATGCGACCCTCCAGAGATTTATGACCTTTTTGATGAGATAAAACTGAATATCGTTGGTGATACCCTTCTTGTTGGAACGAGATATATTCAGGGTGTTGTAAATACAGGGGGCAACCCTATTGATGCTCTTACCGAAAGACATTTCAAGAGGGGATTTTTTACGCCGATCCATGATGACGTTTACAGAAATTATGAAGAAGTCAAGGCTCTTTATCAAGAGACAAAAGCAGAGGCGGTTGTCTATGTCCATATTGAATTCTGCGAATCACAGGAATATGATTTACCCGACCTCAAGAACATGATTAAACAGGAGGGTATTCCGATTCATGTATTGGATACAGAATACCAGACATTGTCTCTTTCACACGTGAGAACAAGGTTACAGGCATTCTTTGAATCCTTGAAAGGGGGCTCCTTATGAGCGAAAAATTAACATCAAGACAATTGTCAAAAAAGATTACTGAAGAGTATATGGATGAGGCCTTTCATGCCCATGAACTTGGTAAATTGATTGGTTATTCTACAGCGATATCGCCTGTTGAGATCTTTGTTGCACACGATATAATCCCGATCTATCCTGAGAACCACTCTGTCGCAAACTTGACAGCAAAGAAAGGCATAGAGCTTTGCAGCATAACAGAAAATATGGGGTATACAAGCCATCTATGTGCATATGCCCGTAGCGACTTGGCATACAGAAAATCTGGTATAACGGTTACAAAGGGGATACCTGATCCTGACCTTTTTCTCGCATGCAATGCACAGTGTTTTACGCTGACCAAGTGGTTCCAGGTACTGGCGAGAAAGGGGAATCTGCCAGTCTTTGTCTTTGATACGCCCGAGCACATCATGGACAAAAAGGCAAGGGAAGAGATTGTCAAATACTGTGTGCTTCAATTAAAGGAATTGATAAGTTTCCTCGAGGATTTGACAAAAAAGAAATTTGATTATGACAGGCTAAAAGAGGTAATGAAATATTCTGCCCAGTCAAGTATCCTTTATAAAAAGTTTCTTGACATGGCGCAATATAAACCATCACCAATCAGCATATTCGATGCCTTGATCGGTATGGCGATAGCTGTTTACAGAAGGGGTACTCAGGAGTGTGTTGATTATTATCAGACGCTCTGTGATGAAATCCAGGCCAAAGTAGACCAGGGTATCGGTGTGCTTCCGAAAGAAAAAGAAAAATATCGTTTGTACTGGGAAAATCTCCCTGTATGGTTTAAGTTTAGCGACCACGCAAAGCTTCTTGGTTCTTATGGTGGGGTTATCTTGACATCGCTGTATGTTCATGCATGGAGTTTTGAATTTGATCTTGATAAGGATCCCCTTGTGACACTTGCAGAAAACTATGTATCGAGATTTTCAAATTCAACCATAGAAGACAGGGTTGATATGGCAATGGATCTTTTCAAGAGATATTCGATGAATGGAATGATAATGTTTATGAACAGGAGTTGTAAAGCGGTTTCTTTCGCAGTGCCCACCCTTAAGGATATTCTGACAAAGAAGACAGGTATTCCTGCCCTTGTTTTTGAAAGTGATATGGGTGACCAGAGATTCTATGCTGAGTCGCAGGTTAGAACAAGGATCGAGGCATATTTTGAAACCTTGGACAGGCTTCAGGAAAAATAGGCATAAAAATTATAAAAAACATCTAAAACCCCGAACAACCTTTGTTCGGGGTTTTAGTTTTGGCGAAATGATTTTTTGATGCTGCTAAGTACTTGTTTTAACGCATGTAATATTTTTCACAATTTACTTGATTTTTATTTTGAAATGTATAACATTTAGAACAAATAAAAA
>MWEV01000086.1 GCA_002071245.1 Deltaproteobacteria bacterium ADurb.Bin026 | reverse complement strand
AATTTATCATCTTGATATGCTGTTCCAAAAAACCTCCTGAAAGTTGATTAGTTCTACACAATCATGAGGTTTTATAGGGACTAAGCAACTGCTTGGCGCAAGAAGAAAGAGTTGAGAAAAATGAAAGGTCTATGACAGAACAAACTCTCTCAAATTATGATCTTTTCAAGATTTTTCTGTAGAGTTTCCCTTGATACCCGTTAGGGCAAAACATCTTTTTTCACTTTAAAACTACAATCTTTTCTTTGGACAATTATTCCTGAAAACTCTCAAGTCTTTTCTGCCTTGACGGATGTTTGAGCTTCCTTAAGGCCTTTGCCTCAATCTGACGGATACGTTCGCGGGTAAGTCCAAAAACGTCACCCACCTCTTCGAGCGTATAATCTGTCTTCTCGCCTATACCAAGCCTCATCCGTATGACCTTTTCTTCTCGTGGGGTAAGGGTTGACAAAACCTTGTCAATTTCCTCTTTGAGAGATATATCTACAAACTCTGCAAACGGCGATGATGCCTTTGGATCCGCAATGAAATCAGCAAGTTTGGAATCGTCATCCCCAACAGGCGTCTCAATTGACACTGTTCCGCTTGTAACCTTCATGATCTTCCTGACCTTCTCAAGAGGAATACCCGATTTCAACGAAATCTCTTCGAGATTAGGCTCCCTACCTAATTCCTGGATAAGAGATATGCTAACCTTACTGATTTTATTTGTAGTTTCAAGAATATGCACGGGAACACGTATAGTGCGTGCATAATCTGCTATTGCCCTCGTTATCGCCTGCCTTATCCACCATGTTGAATATGTCGAGAATTTATAGCCTTTTTGGTAATCGTATTTCTCTGCGGCCTTCATCAGACCCATATTGCCTTCCTGAATCAGGTCAAGAAAAGAAAGTCCCCTGTTCATGTATTTTTTTGCAATATTTATAACAAGTCTGAGGTTCGCCTGAACAAGCCTGTTTTTGACAGTCTTCAGCTTTTTGTCTATTTCGCTCAGTTCAAAAAGTTTCTGTCTTACAGAATTTGCCTCTTCGTCATCCATAAATTTAATCTGACGTGCAACCTTATTAATAATGTCTACAATGATTTTTTTGTTCAATTTAAGATTGGAGAGTATATCTTCTGTTTTCGAATTAACCTGTTTTAAATCCTTTTCAAAATCCTTTTTTTCTGATGCACTTGCCTTTTTTAAACTGTCTTTGATTTCTTCTCTTTTTACCTGAAGACTTTTGATGTTTTTTATGGAAGATATTGTTTTCTTTTTAAATTTTTCCTCGTCCTTCTGAGTATAATTCATTTCATCAATGTTGTTTATTACATCGATGATATTTATTGCCTCTTCCTTCAGTTGCTGACCAATCACCAGCAGTTCGTTAACCGCACGTGGCAATTCAAATAAGATATTCTTTGCCGTCCTCTCGCTCTCTTCGATCTTTTTTGCAATCATGTGCTCTTCTTCTGACGTAAGTAGAGATACCTGGCCTATGTCTTTTAGATATGACCAGATTATGTTGTCGGTTTTTTCTGAAGGAAGTCTGTCAGTTTCTGCAAAATCCGTTACATCTTCCTCCCGCGATTCAATCTTTTCCTGTATGGTTTCGACAATGTCTATGTCTGCTTCCGAGAGATAATCAAACACATCTTCAATATCTTCAGGTGAAAAGATATTTCGCGGAAGAAGGTCATTGATTTCATCCGATGTAAGAAAACCTTTTTCAATACCGATATCAATCAGATGTTTTACTTCATTAGAATTTTTTATCGTCATACTCAACCCCAAAAAGTAAATATGCCCTTTTTAAATAAAAAGGGCATATCCATTAATTATTTTCAATCGCTGCCAATATTTATTATTTATACCATCAATTTTATCAATCGTCAAGATATTGATAACCTTTTAACAAACACGGAATAAACCTGAATACAGTTGTCTTTTTAATCTGATAATGATAGAAAAACACATCAATGAAAGATGTAATCGGTTATATTGCGGCATTTTTCACAACCTTTGCGCTTTTACCCCAGATCGCACGCATATGGAAGCTAAAAGAGGCAAGGGACATATCTATGTTTATGCCACTCATGATATCTATCGGTTCAACTTTATGGCTCATTTATGGCATCATGATAGGCGAAGCGCCAGTTGTAATAGCAAATGCCATATCCTTATTTGTTTCACTGCTTACAATAGCAGTCGCAGCAAAATACAGATAGTCTTGCCTCAAAAACACCTTAACGCATTCATCAAAGGTCATTTTTTGTCTAATATCCGGTTCCATCTGTCAAGTTGTTCCTTATAATTTTCTGAAAGTTTCGAATAATCACCTTCGATGGTAATTGAAATTATCTTATCGCCCCTTTTGATACTATCAACAACCTTCTGATCTTTTGAACCAACAACCTCTCCAAAGACAGTGTGTTTATTGTCAAGCCAAGATGTCGGTACATGAGTAATGAAGAATTGGCTTCCGTTTGTATTCGGCCCTGCATTTGCCATCGAAAGGATTCCGGGCTTATTATGCCTCAATTCCGTTGAGAATTCATCCTTAAACTGATACCCAGGACCACCTGTACCGGTTCCAAATGGACAACCTCCCTGTATCATAAAATTTGGAATTACCCTGTGAAATGTCAGGTTATTATAAAAACTTCTCGTCGACAAATTTACAAAATTCAACACAGTTAGGGGCGCCTTATCAGGAAAAAGTCTAAGATTTATATCGCCCTTATCAGTTTTTATGGTAGCAGTCAACGAAGGATAAGATTCTCCGAATACCATAGTCAAATTAAACATAAAAAATGATAGCATCAAAAAAAAGAACACTGTTTTTATCATTTTCCAACTTCCTCCTCTTTTAAAGTCCAAAATATCATTTTAATCTGATCACCTTTTCAGATATCCACACATCCCTATCGCCATTGAGATAGAACTTATACCACTTTCCACCATCAACACCAATTGTCTCATCTACAATTTTGACCATCTCGCCCTCAAAAACCATAGCAACCCTTGAGGATGATATATCAGGTTTTTCTCTTATATTTGCTGCATCTGCACTCACAACAGCAAATTTTTGCGGTTTTTCTTTAACCACCTGAGCTTGTTCTAAAGTCAACTTATTTTCAGCCGCATCGGTTTTCTGCTTTCCATCTTCGTTTACAACAACTTCCTTTTTTACAATTATCGTGTTATTATTTGGACCTTTTTGTGTATAAAGATATCCTGCGAGTGAACCTGCGATAACAGAAAAAATTATCGCCAACACAACAAAAAAGGGCCTGATTTGAGTTGTTACAGGCACATCTTTCGTATCTTTCTTGACTTTTTGTGCAACGTACCCAACAGATTGCCTTGTCCTGTCATTACTTTCTTCTTCATTAGAAATTGTACTGAGCGGGTTTTCTATGTTTTTCTTTTTGTCTTCAATAACATAGGGAAGACTCTCGCCCTTTCCCGCCATCGCATTAATGGCCTTAGTCATTTCTTTAAAACTGATTTTAACTGAACGATCTGAAAAACCCATTAACAGAGAGAGGTCTGCAAGTGCAATAATCGTTCTTGGTGAGCCTTTTGAATATCTCTGAATAATTTCAAATGCATCGTTAGTAAAAACCTCTCTTCCATCTTCAATGCCAGCCTTAAAAAGTCTAAATTTTATCATCTCTTTTGTCTCTTCAAACCTAAGCGGTTCGAAATAGTAACGAACGGGAAGTCTTTGCCAGAGTTCCGGCATATTTTTGATTTCATCCCATAGAGGTTTCTGTCCTGACAAGATAAAGGTATGCAGATACTCTTCCCTGTATGTAAGATTTATAAGCATCCTCATTTCCTGTAACACATCTATTGCGCCGCATAACATCTGACCTTCGTCAACAATTATGATATTTTTTCCACCTCTTTTCTTTATTTCTGTAAGAGAAGACTTCAGCATTGACAGATTTTCCATTTTGTCCAGCGATGGTTCGGAACCGCAAATACTCTTCGTTATTTGCGCAATCATCTGATCAGGACTAATCGTGGGATGGTCTATCAATGCAAAACGAAACAGTTCCTCGCCGTATCTTTCTTTCATTTCGTCGATAAGTTTTAACAAAATGGTTGTTTTACCGAGTCCCGCATCCTCCGATATAATCAGGACGCCGCCCTTGTTTGTATTAATTGCATATTTAAGTCTTTCAAGACATTCAAAATACTGGCCTGCCATATACATCATCTGACTGTCAGGAGCCAGCAAAAATGGGTGTTGTTTCAATCCCCAATAATCGATATATCTTTCGTTCACGGGTTGCACTGTTTGCATAGCGAATACCCAATCTTTATAGCGTCCATGCGATTCCTAAAAATAATCCTATTTTTTTCAGAAATCTTTTTTGAGACAGAACATGATGGCCGGTGAAGTGTATACGTTCTTTTATTGCCAATATAAAAAGACTCTGTATCCTTTTTTTTCTCCTGCCATAAACCTTTTTCCTCAGTCATCGCCTTCTTCTGATTTGCAATTAAAATGTCCTTATACTTTTCATTTGGCGGTTTTATATAGGCCTTGGCGTAACCGTACTTTACGAGTTCTGCATTTACAAAGAGATCTTTAACAAATACATATGCAAGCAGGCGTCCATAATTGTCTTTTTTTTCAACATCAAACTCAAGTCTTACCTTCTTCATGAAAACAAGTTTTTTATTATACCTGGCTGCCTCACGTGCATAAAATTCAGAACCACCTCCTTTTGCAATAATTTCCGGCGCATCTATGCCCAGATATCTGACAGTTTCACCGCTTTCAAGCTGTATGGTATCACCGTCTATCACTTTCTTTACAACATAATCCTTTGCCATGACTGGGCTTATAGACATCAGTAAGAGCAAAAAACATATGGCATTGAAAAGTCGCATCATATTTAAAAGATATTACAATATTTTTGATACATGTTAAACAGCAAAAAAACTACTGTTTATTAAATACAAAGACCGCTCCTGTTTTAGCAGAAGCGGCCTTTAACGGTTTAGCTATTTGTTTTGCAGTTAGCAGGTTACTTTAAAGATCATGGATGCGCCAGTGTCACCAGCCGCACAACCTGCCCATAGACAATATCCACCGCCGATGAGAACCATTTCTTCGAGCATCTCGGCAATAATCCTACCTGCTGTCGGTGCCTGAGGATGCCCATAGACCAATGATGAACCGTAGTTGTTCATTTTCATAACATCAATGTTAAACTTCTTTGCAAAATTGAGGTCGTTGGTTGTAAATGGGTTATGGCTTTTTATAGCCTTCATGTCCGTAATTTTCAGATCAGCATTTGCGAGCGCCATCTGTGCCGCCGGTACTGGTGCGGAGGCCATAAAACCTGGGTTTACACGAGAATAACCATAGGAAATAATCTGAATCTCTACATCCTTGTTAGCACTCAATTCTTTGGCTCTTTCACGATTGGTAACGATAAAACCGACGTTTCCGTCTGCAGGGAATGTCTGTGCGCCAAAACTGTGGATTCCACCTTTTTCCGCCGGAGGAAGTTTTGCAAGACCTTCTGCAGTTGTAGGGGTAACACCCTCATCCAGTTCAACTAATATGGTTTTCTTTTTGGAAAGTTTCACTTCTGCAGGAAACATATATTTTTTCTGAAATTCTCGATCATTCGCAGTAGACATCAAGTACTGCTCATAACGGCGAAGCACTACTGCATCTGACTGTTCTTTGGTGAATCCTTCGAGTTTTGCAACGTTTTCTGCGGTACCGACCATCTTTGTGGGTGGGGTAACGTTCGGATCAGAGTTGAAGTTGTCCATCATCCAGTTCTCGTGAATCACCTCACCACCTGGTCCCATCGGGTTAGGCCAAATCGTATGCGGGCCATTGGAGCAGCGATCAGACATAAGACCGAAGCCTACATCATAAACACCCAATTCGATATCTTTAGCCAGCAGGTTCAATATGGTAGTAGAGGTTGTACAGGCCTGGTTAACCATAAGGCCAGGTACGTTCTTTTTGTTGTCCGTCAGCATACCCGCTGCCCAGTTATGGCTGTAAAACAGGTATTTATGGGCAATAGATACCCCATAATAGAGATAATCGATGACAGTCGGATCGATCTTTTTCTTTTCCAAAAACCATCTCCTTGCGGTCTTTGCTCCGAGTTCGATCGGATTCTCGTTCTGCATGCTTCCCTGCCAACGGGTAAAAGGGGTTGAATAATAGCCGTTGTAAGGGATATAGACTTTTGTGTAAGTTTTCATTCAGTTTCCTCCTTATAATTTTGTTTAAGCTATAGTTTTTTAATTGTTCTATTTACCTTTATAGTTAGGTTTCCTCTTTTCAACAAAGGCGTTAATACCCTCTCTTCCATCTTCAGAGGTAAAGGCAATAGAAAAACAATCCATCTCAAGCGTAAGACCGGATGCAATATCCATGTCAGCGCCACAATGAATACATCTTTTAATAAGACCAAGCGCCCTTTTTGGTTTAGATGCCAACTTTTTGGCCCATTTTTTTGCTTCATCCATCAACTGGTCTTTTGGAACTACCTTATTTACAAGTCCTACCCTGTATGCCTCCTGAGCATCAACATTATCACCCATCATGAGCATCTCTTTTGCCTTGGACATACCAACTAAGCGCGGAAGTCTCTGTGTTGCACCAGAACCAGGCATAATCCCAAGATTGATCTCAGGCAAACCGAGTGTAGAGTCATCTGCCGCTATCCTAAAATCACAGCATAGGGCAACCTCACAGCCGCCTCCGAGTGTAAGTCCAAAAACTGCCGCTATGGTAGGCTTCTCTATGCCTGTGAGTTTATCGAATGTTTTCCGAGGGGCAGTCCACAAAAAATCAAGCGTCTCTACAGCGGATTTCCCCATAACATCTTTAACATCAAGTCCGGCGCCAAAGGCCTTATCACCATGACCTGTAATGATGATTGCGCCAATCGAATCATCCTTATCAAGTTCATCTATTGCGTCATAAAGCTCGTGATAAGATTTTACACTCAAAGGGTTAACAGGAGGTCTGTTGAGCTTTATTATACCTATAGGCGCTTCTCTTTCGACTATGATCGTTTCATAGGCCATATAGACCCCTCCTTATTCGCTTATTTTGAATAGTCGTACCAACCCCTGCCGGATTTTCTGCCCAATGAGCCAGCTTTCACAAGGTTCTTGAGTGTAAGCGGCGGATCCCATTTCAATTCTTTTGGCAGGTTGTCATAAAAATACTGCTGAACGTGGAGGTTGATATCCAGTCCTGTAAGATCCATCAACTCAAAAGGACCCATAGGATAATTAAGACCAAGCTTTGCTGCCTTGTCGATGTCTTCTTTCGATGCAATACCCTGCTCATAGAGCTTAATGGCTTCGATGAAATGCGGAACCATCAATCTGTTTACAAGAAAACCTGGGATGTCGACTTTTACTTCTACTGGTTCTTTTCCGAATTTTCTTGTAAGGTCGATCGTAGCAGCCACTGTCTCATCGCTTGTCCTCATACCCCTGATAACTTCAACAAGCTTCATAAGCGGTACTGGGTTGAAAAAGTGCATACCAACAATTTTGTCGGGTCTTTTTGTTGCTGTTGCTATTTCCGTCAAAGACATGGATGACGTGTTAGAGGAGAGTATCACTTCAGGTTTTGTGATTTCGTCGAGTTCTGCAAATACCTTTTTCTTTACATCCATTATCTCAACAACAACTTCAACAACAAAATCAGCGTCTTTCATAGCGCCCATATCGGTAGTACCTTTAATTCTACCCATGATCGCAGCCTTCTGGTCTGCTGCCATTTTCCCTTTTTCCACTGTTTTTGCAAGAAATTTGTCGATATTCTTTAAACCACCTTCAACAAACCTATCATCAATATCCCTCATGATAACATTATAGCCTGCCATTGCGGCTACCTGGGCAATGCCGTTACCCATTACGCCGGCACCTAAAACTCCTACTGTTTTGATATCCATAAAGACCTCCCTTGAAATATTTTGATAATTAAAAATTTCACATGTGGACTTATTTAACTATTATTATGCACAATATGTCAACAATTTTAATGAGGATTTGTAAAAATGAAAACTGTATTCCAATCGTTCATTAAATACGTGCAAGCCTTTCGGCGAGGTGGCTAACTCTCATTTTCAGATTTAAAAGGTATGCCTGCTCAGGCTGTTTAATCAGAGGGTTTGTATCGTATTCTTCTGATTTTATTTTTGAAACGACACGCTCTACCTCACCATTCTCTTCTCTTAAAAGATCTTCTACATGTTCTTTGAATTCCATTGCCGCCCTGATTGAATTGTCAAAATGTCTTTTTACATCTTCGTCGGTAAAGACAAAATGATGTCCTTGACATAAGACATCAACATCGAGAGATGCGAGGCGTTTCAAAGACTTCATGTACTCATCATAGTCCACGAGAAATTCTGTGATAATGCGACC
>MWEV01000085.1 GCA_002071245.1 Deltaproteobacteria bacterium ADurb.Bin026 | reverse complement strand
TAAGGAATTCGATTGCGACCCCAATGCGTGGTTACAATCCGTTGATAAACTGCTCGGTACTAATGCAGATGTGTTATGTGATGGACATTCTGGTGCATATCATCCAGGCAATGTTGTAAAAGGTTATCTTCAATACTGCATAGACATGCAAAGGCAAATGGGCTACTTAAACCTATAAGGCAAAGTCTGACGATAATCCTCTTTTGATTTATAAATATTCATCCATTGTTTTTTTGCACACCCCCATCGGTGCCCTTTATCCTGCCAAACACATTTTGCCTTATGTTTTGCATCTTTTCTGGCGAAAACGGCTTGATATGGGAAAATGCAGGATTTAAAGTGTTGTTGGGTCTAAACTTCTGGATAAAAAATCTTTTTGCGTTTGAGATATAATCCGCCACCTCATATATATCTTCTTCACGGTGCAAGAATGGGACAACAGTCATTCTGAATTCGTAATCTATCCTTCCCTCCAGAATAAACTGTATGCTTTCTTCTATCAAGTTCTGTTCAACATCAACCCCACACCAGCGCGTGTAACCCTTAATCGGACCTTTTACATCCATAGCAACGTAATCGATCAATTCTCTTTTGACGAGTTCTTTTATAACGGAAGGTGAAGACCCGTTTGTGTCGAGTTTAACCAGTAAACCTTCTCGTTTTAGTCTTTCTATGAAGGGGAAAAGCCCCATGTTGATGGTTGGTTCCCCTCCAGTAACTACTACATGCTCCACCCAGTCTTTGTACTTTTTCAAATGGCCAAATATATATTCGATCGGCACATTTTCGATCTCTTCAGGGTGTAACACAATGCTACTGTTATGGCAGTATGGGCATCTAAAGTTACACCCCCCAGTAAAAACAACTGAGGAAAGATGTCCCTTCCAGTCTATAAAACTTGTGTCGATAAAACCTTTTACAGGTAAATCAATGTCTTTGTATGGCATGCAAAACCTCTTCAACCTTTGGTACAACCCCCCTCCACTCCCCGAGTCCGTTTTCCATCTCATCTTCAACTAAAATGGTGGGAAGGGCAAGTACCCTATAAAAGGTAGCCTCAGCAAGACCATCCGCTGTGCCAACATTATAGTATTCGACGTCTACGTCCTTTTTAAGCAAGTTATCCTTTAGTTGTTTCGCCATAGGGCACATAGGACAATCGTCTTTATAAAATATTTTTACTACGCCCATCTTAATCCCCCTCATAATTTTGTTTTGTAAGTTGATTCGTTATTCATTTACAGCCTGTTCCTTCCTTTCGAAAAAGTATTCGGTATTTCTGTATCTGTCTTTCAACTCACCGCGCTTACCTTTGTTCCAACTCGATATCTTTGTAAAATATCCTGTGATTCTTGTAATACCATCCACATCAGCCGAACCGCAATATGTACAAGTATCTGTAAGACCCCTCGATGTCCTGTTGCATTTGTTACATGTAGTAAACTCAGGCGAAAAGGCTATCTGGTCATTCGTTGTGTGTTTAAATGTCTTTATAACAAAATCAGCGATCGCCTCTTTTGTTGGACGAGCCTCCCCAAGCCATACGTGTGATATGGAACCGGCCTCTATAAGCGGATGGAATATGCCCTCATTGGTAACCCTTTCAATAGGGTTTATGTGATTTTTTACGTTAAGGTGCGTTGAGTTTGTGTAATACACCTCGCCTGAGGATACATCCCCTTTTACCACCCTGCCAGATGCAGGCGAGAAATATCTTAAATCGAGCCTTGCAAAACGGTAACTGGTGCTCTCTGCTGGAGTCTGTTCAAGCACAACCTTTATGCCATCCCTTCTTTTTATTTTGTCTGTGAGCAGGTTCATATGTGCAATGATTCTCAGACCGAATTTTAATGCCCGCTTTGAATCATGGAGTTCTTCCCCTGTGTGTATCTGTACCATCTCGTTAAGACCAACCATACCAATAAGATGCGATGCGAGATTGAATCTCAGATACGGCATACCGTCTCTGTTCATAGTAAGCAGCGAAAGAGGTCCGTCTTCGCCTATGGCAAGGAGTTTTTCAAGAAATATCCTCTTTTCTTTGTGCGCCTTCACGGCAAGCTCAAAACGTTCTGAGATAAGGTTGAAAAGCCTCGCATCGTCGCCATGCGCAAGATACGCAATCCTCGGAAGATTGAGTGAAACGTTTTGCAATGCGCAATATCTCATCCTCCAGGGTTGCTTTGCATCCTGAAGATCTCGCTCTTCGAGTTTAAAGCTCAGGCGGCAGCATTCAGATATCTTGGCTGTCTCGCCCCTGTCAAAAACGAAATATGTATTACCTTTGTCCGAAGCTACATCAGAGATATGGTAGAGGAAATCCATATGGTCTTTGGTGCGGAAAAATTTTTCTGTAATGTGAACAATGGGTTTTGGGAAGAAAAACGGTCTGCCGGAGCCGTCTCCTTCTTTGTAAACCTCAAAAAGCTTCCACACAAATCTTTGTGCTTCTCTCTCATACTCGCCGTATGTTTTACCTGTATATACTCCACCAGGGCCTATGGCAGGCGTGCCTTCAAAATGTTTCGGTATCTCCCAATAAAGATTAATATCAGAGAATATTGCCTGCCCTCCCCTTGCTACCGCCTGCTGAGAAAATTCGAATATCAACATCTGGGCAAGCTGTTTTACCCCTTCGTCGCTCATGCCTTCAAGATATGGTGCAAAAAATATATTTATAGCATCCCACCCGATTGCACCTGCAAAATTGCCCTGAAGTGCAGCGGAAAACTTTATAAGATGGGCAAGCAACACCTCGGGGTGCTTTGCTGGTTTTGCCATAGAGAGGGAATGGGGGAGGTTAAGCCCGTATTTTTTGATATATTCGAGCGATTGACCGCTGCAATAAGGCCTGTCGATAAAACCCAGATCATGCAGGTGTATGTCGCCATTCATGTGTGCATCAGAGACATCCTGAGAAAATACGGATAACAGGGCATATTCCTTCTTGATCCTCTCGGCAAGCGTAAGATTTGTAGCCTCAGGGCCGTGCGGCACATTTGCATTTTCCTTATTAGGATGGAGAATAAGGTTGTCCACATCGTAGATAGGCATACCAAGCCTTGTATGCAATTTTCGCGAACTTTCCAGCCCCTTTTCGATAAGTTTTGCATTCACGAGTTCCCTTATAAGTGGTGCAGTTACCACCTTAATCTCTGACTTTTTCATCATCCTTTCTACTTCTTTGCTTATCTCGATGGCTGTATCCCTGTCTATCAGTGTCTCCCTGATGAGCGCATCGGTTATTTTCGTCCTGTCCCAGTCAGATATAGTCTCTTCTGACGTCCTTACGAAAAGATTTAAATCGGTTGTTTCCATTTAGATTACCCCCTAAAAATTTTTAAAGAAACGCTTAATAACTCAACTTTATGAAAAAGCATGTCCAGGTTTTCATACCGTTTGAAAAAAATAACCCCCATATTTAGTATGAATGCAACACAACTATACTATATATAGTGGTTCAAGTTGTCAAGAAGAATTTAAATAAAAGATTAAACCTTCTCTTCTTTTAATGTCCTTGCTGCCTCTTCCGGGGTGATTTGCGTGACATAAAATTCATCTTCCCTCTTATATTTAGAGGTTTTGAAGTCCCTGGGAAGGATTTCAATGTGCCAGTGGAAATGTTCCGATACTGGCAAGCGATGTTCATTCAGCGAATCTATCTCGTGGACATTAGGAGAAGAGTGGATAACAATCGTATATGCGTTTGTTAATCGTTCGACCCTTTTTATAACATCGGAAAGTATACTGATAAGCTCCTGTTTTGCTCTGAAATCTTTTAAATTTTCAAAGTTGCTGTCATGAAACCTTGGAAGTATCCAAGTCTCGAAGGGGAATCTTGATGCAAAGGGGCAGATGGATATAAAGCTTGCGTTTACACTTACAACCCTTTTGTCCAGTCTCTTCTCCTGGTTTATAATATCACAAAAAAGACAGCGTTCTTTTTGCAAGTAGTGGTTTTTAGAGTGAATAAGCTCGAGTTGTATCTTATCCGGCATAACAGGCGTTGCAATCACATGAGAATGAGGATGAAAGATGTATGAACCTGCAAGCTCACCATGATTCTTAAATACCTGTATATATTTGAATCTTTTGTCATTTTTAAGATCGTGGATTCTCTCCTGGTACATATCCAGCAGTAACATGTATTCGTTTTCTGAAAAATCAGACAGGATTTTTGTATGTGATCTGCTCTCAACAATCAATTCGTGGGCACCTACACTGTTCATCTTGTCATAGATGCCTTCTCCACGTTTGCTCAATTCTTCCTCAATGACAAAGATTGGGCTTGAAGCTGGAAAACAACGGACAAGCCATGCCCCTTCATTATCTTTATACTCTCTGATTGTCTTCGGTGTAAGGTGTTCATTTCCTGGACAAAAGGGACACAATCCCACAGAATCGCTTTTTATAGTTCGATGACCAACAACTACCCAATTTCCCGTAACGATATCTCTCCTCAGTTCCGCCATTTTGAAATGATAGAATATTTGTTGGCCGTTTGTCAAACCACATTAACCAGTTTGTTTAATCGAAAGGAAAATCTTTATAATACTTGAAAACCACATCATATTTCATTTAGAATAGTCAGATGGACGATCTGTTAAAATTTGCCATACATTGTGCAAAAGAATCTGGCAATATCCAAAAAAGATACTACGAGCAAAATTTTACTATACACCACAAAGGTGAAATCAATTTGGTAACCGATGTGGATTATCTTTGTCAGGAAAGGATCATGGGATTCATTAAAGAAACATTTCCTGACGACGAGATAATCAGTGAAGAAAAGACAAATACTTATGACAGCACAAAGAACAGGTGGATCATAGACCCTCTTGACGGAACGACAAATTATGCGCATGGTTATCCATTTTTCTGTACATCTGTCGCCTACGAGAAGGAAGGAGATATTATAGTCGGAGCTGTATATAATCCCATATTCGATGAGTTGTTTTATAGTAAAAAAGGTGAAGGTGCATATCTGAACGGCAACAGGATAAATGTATCGAAGATAAAAGGATTAAAAAATGCGCTTTTAAGCACGGGTTTCCCATACGATCTCGTTACTAACAAAAATAACAATATAAACCACTTCATAAAATTTCTATATGCTGCACAGGCGATCAGAAGAGACGGTTCTGCAGCGCTCAACCTCTGTTATCTTGCATGCGGTAGGTTTGATGGTTTCTGGGAATTAAAGCTCAACCCATGGGATGTTGCCGCCGGTTTTTTGATTGTATCAGAATCAGGAGGCAAGATAACGAACTTTGAGGGTAACCCTTTTGACATTTACAGGGATAATATTGCTGCCTCAAACGGCCTTATACACAAGGACATGCTCGAAGTGTTAAATGGTTCTTGACTATTTTTTTCAGAACTCATACTTCATCCCGTCATAAGCTGCTACAATATTCATCCCGGTAATATCTTTTATTCTTTCTGCAACAAGATCAGGCTTTTCCTTTATCAGGTTCATCCCAAAATGCGTGAGCAAAACCGTCTCCGGCTTTATATAGTTCACGATCTCTATAACATCGTCAACCGCAAGATGATCCACCGCATCTGACTTTGTTATAGGTTTTGACCTTAATACATTTATAATCAGGCAATCAACATTGTAGTGTAACGGCAACGTGTCAAAAAACCTTGTATCTGAAATAAGGGCTATCTTTTTGTTAAGATGAAAGATTATGCCGTATGTCTCAACAGGGTGAATGTGCCGTACTGGCGTACTGAAGGCTATATCTTTTACAACGTAGTGTCCTCCCTCATGGAAAAGCGCTATACCATCGAGATATTTTCTCACATATTGCAAAACAACCGGGTCGCCATTTACGGCATCTTCAGGACAAAAAAGTATTCCCCTTTTCTTGAATCCGCCATCTGTCATCGCTTCTATCATCACATTAACATCATTTGCATGGTCAATATGTTTATGTGTGATGATTATGCCATCCAGATGTATGGGGTCAAATTTCTCCTTTGAGGCATGCATTTTTACAATTGCCCCGGGCCCTGGATCTATGTAAAGATTTGTACCCTTATAATGCAACCATAGACCGCCCGTTGCCCTTATTTGCCTTGAAGCAACAAAACGCGCCCCTCCTGTACCAAAAAATTTTATATATCCTTCCATATCTATCCCCTGTTGTGGTAACCTTATCTACCTTTTTACTCTATCCCACAGGAGAACATTCTATGACCAATGATAAGGATATGTCAAATTGGATTTGATCGAATACAACATAAGGGAATCATCGTTGGGCTATATCGTGCTTGTAGCCAGAAATGGTAGGCTCATTGGGCTTGACATAAAAGAAGGTGAACCGCTACGCATCAAAAAGGATGTTTCGGCGATATATCCAGCATGTATTGACTCGGAAAAACCATTCCGAGATATCTGGAGAGACCTTGACAATTACCTGAAAGGCAAAGTGGTCAAATTCAATGCAGATATTGATATTTCAAGTCTAACGCCTTTCACTCAAAAGGTTCTCGAAGAACTGATTCGTATCCCTTATGGTGAACTGAAAAGCTATGGGTGGATAGGAAAACGTATTGGATACAAAAATGCCTCTCGGGCAGTCGGTCAGGCGGTTGGCAGGAATCCGATACCCATAATAATTCCCTGTCACCGTGTGATAAGACAAGATGGTGGTATCGGCGGGTTTTCATCGGGCATCCACATCAAAAGAATGCTCCTCTCAATTGAAGGCAGTTTAGGCAAAATAAAACATATATAGGTAAAAAAGGCTGTGAAATTATTTTTTTTGCAATATCGATTCGGTATAAATGTTTGTTCAACTGTGGTAATATTTTCATATTGAGGCAATTATGAACGATGGAGACATAAAGATGAAAGCAGGTTTTATAGGCTTGGGTGCATTAGGGAAAACCATTGCAAAAAGACTCATCTCCGAAGGTGTCGAACTCTCCGTCTGGAACAGGACAAAAGAAAGGTCTCAAGGGTTGGACGCAAAATGGGCTGAAAATCCTGCCGAACTGGTATCTGAGACAAACATTGTGTTCATATGCCTATTCGACAGCAATGCCGTTACAGATATAGCAGGCAGCGAGAACGGTCTTTTGTCGGGGGATTTGAAAGGAAAGATCATTATTGACATCACGACAAACCATTTTGAACCTGTTCTACTTTTTCACGAGATGTTTCTTGCAAAAGGGGCATTCTATATCGAAGCACCTGTCCTTGGAAGCGTTGTTCCTGCCTCTCAGGGCAAACTCACCGTTCTTACAGGTGGCGAAAAAAGCGCCTATGATATCGCCCTACCATTTATCCAAAAGATAGGCAGTACGATTTTTTATCTTGGCAAGCCCGGCCTTCCTACAAAAATGAAACTTATAAATAATTTGATACTCGGTTGTTTCATGGTTGCCATAGCAGAGGCAACTGTCTTTGGGGAGGCTGTTGGTCTGGACAAAGAGAAGGTTCTCGATATTCTCGCTGCGGGCGCTGGTAATTCGATGGTTCTTGCTGCAAAGAGGGAAAAGCTCATCAACGAAGACTTCTCAGCACATTTTTCATCATCGCTTATCTATAAGGACCTGCATATTTTGCAGGATCTCGCTAAATCATTGAAAAGACCGCTTTTTACAGGCAGCATAGTGAAAGAACTTTTTGGCATGACGCTTTTCAGGGAGATCGATCACCTCGATTTCTCCGGGGTATATAAGGTGTTAAAAGAATGGGGGTAGCGCAAAATCTTGACACCCACACAGTGACCAGAAAAGATATGAATTTTCCGATAGAAATATCTATAAACTTAAAAAAACATTTTGTTATCGATTATGGGCCATCAACTATGGACTGTCAACCAATTAGGAGGTAAAAATGTCAAAAATTTATAGTATTCTGCTGACATCGTTGTTTTTAATGGTTGCTTTGTCTGCCGGAAACATTGTGTATGCAATCGGGCAAAACTCAATAGGGGTTGAAAACCAGACAGGGGTTGAAGTTACTGTATATAACAGCAATATTGGCCTTGTGAAGGACAAAAGACAGATAAAACTTCAAAAAGGCATCCAGGAACTAAAATTTATGGACGTGGCAGCACAGATTATGCCCACAAGCGTTAGCATTAAATCCCTTGGTGCCCAAGACGGTTTTAACGTTCTCGAGCAAAACTACGAGTACGACCTTTTAAGCCCGGGGAAACTGCTCGATAAATATATAGGCAAAGAGATAAAACTCATAACGAAAAATCCATATACAGACAAAGAAGAAACAGTAAAGGCAACGCTCCTTTCGAACAACGAAGGAAAACCTGTTTATAAAATCGGCAATGAGATCACGTTTAATCACCCCGGCAGGGTAATCTTCCCCGAAGTTCCTGAAAGCCTCATATCCAAACCGACACTCGTCTGGCTAATAAACAATCAAGTATCTTCTTTGCATGAGGTTGAGGCCATCTATCTGACAGGAGGAATAAACTGGCGTGCAGACTACATAATCGTATTAAACGACAAAGACACATCAGCAAACGTTTCAGGATGGGTAACGATAGACAACAGAAGCGGTGGGACTTATAAAGATGCCTCACTTAAGCTTGTTGCAGGTGATATAAGCAGGGTAAGAGATGAAAGCAGGATGGAGATGGCGGCAGGTATGATGGCAATGCGAAAGACTGAACCGCAGTTCAAGGAAGACACATTTTTTGAATACCATATTTACACACTTGATAGAAAGGCTACTGTGAAGCAAAATCAGACAAAACAAATCGGTCTGCTACAAACCTCAAATGTTCCGGTAAAAAAACAATTCATCTATGAAGGACAAAGCTATTTTTTCCACAACTATTATGGTGAACCCTTTAAGAATGAAAAGGTAGCAGTTAATATTGAGATTGCAAACAAATCGGAGCATAACCTCGGCATACCTCTTCCAAAGGGGATTCTAAGGATGTATAAACACGATGCGGACGGAAGCCTTCAGTTTATTGGAGAAAATTCTATTCAGCATACCCCGAAAGATGAAAAGATCAACGTAAAGATCGGTAATGCCTTTGATATTGTCGGGGAAAGAAAGCAGATGCAATGGGAAAAGGTGTCAAAAAACATAAACGAGGTCGCCTATGAGATCTCATTAAGAAATCACAAAGCAGAGGACATCGTTGTAAAGGTTGTAGAGCATCCATTTGCAGATTGGAAGGTGCTTGAATCATCTCATACCTATAAAAGGGAAGATTCAGCTACCCTATCGTTTGATGTGCCTGTAAAAAAGAACAAAGAGGCAAAACTTTCCTATAAATTACGGATAAAGTATTGATGAAAAAAACTGAAAGATAACTTGACATTTTAAGCCTTTTTCAGAGACCTCGAAAAACCACGGAGGTAATATATGAGAATGATAAAGAATAAAATTTCAATCCCGATTTTGTGCGGCCTAATACTTACCGGTCTTTATTCGTTTTCTGAAGGGGCCGATTGGCGGCTGTTTTATGCAACTGATTCAGGTTATAAGTATTTATACGATAAGGACAGCTTGGAGTCACCCGGTCAAGGCATCAAAAGGGTGTGGCAGAAGATCGTAAAAGATTTGGGGAAAGACGAAACTCAGGATATGTTTAAGATGCATACTGAGATAAACTGTAAAACAAAATATTATGAGTTGTTATCCATTGTAGAATATGACGGCGATAGAGAAATGACCATAAGCTTCGAGGATTACAAAAGTAGACCCCCCACTGATGAGCTGCCTTTGGAGTCAAGGATAGGGGGTCTTTATGATAATATATGCCCCTGAACCGGGTTAATATTTTTCAGCGTTTTCAACCATCAGTCTCGCCAAAACCTTTGCAAACGCCGCAGGGTCTTTAGGTTTTGAACCCTCAAGAAGAAGGGCCTGATCATACAAAAGTCTCGTATAATCTTCCAAGTGTGGACTATTTTTGTCGTTTTCAAAAATCGTATTCATAGCCGCAAACAGTGGATGCGAAGGATTGATTTCAAGG
>MWEV01000084.1 GCA_002071245.1 Deltaproteobacteria bacterium ADurb.Bin026 | reverse complement strand
CTCATCCCCTGGTTGCCCCTGGTAATCAGAAGTGCAGATAAATCAATAAAATTCAATATTTCTTTACCAACATCAGCGATTGAATGCGATTCGTCCAGACCTGCAAGCATGTATGCCTCTGATTCATTTGGTGTAACTATGGTCAGCCCCCTCAACCCTTTAAGATTATACCTTGAATCGCCAACAACAATCATATTTTTTGCCAATCTTCTCATATATTGAATCACATTATCATCTACCGTTCCATGACCATAATCAGAGACAATGAATGCGTCCATATCGGGGGCCAATTCCTCAATCTTTTTCAATAATAATTTTTTTGCACTAAGCGGGACAGGTATATCGCTTTCTCTATCGATCCTTATGACCTGCTGTTTTGAGGTGTTTGTATCTCCAGCAAGTATCCTTGTTTTGGTTGTAGTATTTCCCTTGTATCTTATAAGGCCGGTCTGGTCTATCGTTTTATGCTGTAGAAAATAATCGAAAAGTTTGTTACCGTGATTATCATTTCCGATGAACCCGAGAGGGAAAACCTGCGCACCAAGTGCCAATAGGTTGCTTATCGTATTGCCTGCACTTCCAGGAAATATCTTCTGTCCTTCGTATTTTATGACGACAACAGGTGCTTCCCTCGAAAGTCTGTATGGTTTACCGAATATATATACATCTGCGATTATATCGCCAATGACACAGATCTTTTTTTCCTTAAATCTATCGATGATATCGTCTGCCGAATTAGTATGCTCGGTTATCCGATGGTTAGGGCCTTGAAATTTTGACCTTTGTCTTTTATCCAAGTATCTCCTCCAATTTTCTGAATACCGTTTCAGGCGTAATCTGCTTCATGCACCCGTGATCCCTGTCACACACCCTCCTGTTGCATGGTCTGCATGGTATGTCGGCGCTGATAAGATGTGTATAGGCGCTTGGATAATCGGTATATCTTGCATCCATAGGGCCCAAAAGTACAACGGTAGGTACGGAAAGGGCAGCGGAAATATGACGGGGACCTGTATCGTTTGATACCACCGAAGATGCGCGCGAGAGACATACCTTCAAATCTCTTACATCCATATCCATAATCTCTATACCCTCTTTTTGTATCGAGCCATCAAGAACATCTCTTGCCAATCCCTTTTCATCCTTTCCCGGTAAGAGATAAACCATCATTTCGAGTCTCTGTACAATCATATCTGCAAGCTCGGAAAAGTAGACAGGTGGCCAGCATTTCGAAGAACCATACTGTGCACCAATAACAAAAACGATGTAAGGTTTGTCTAAATCGGTGTACTGTTCGTAATATCTCAGTTCCTCGTCTTGAGTAACGAAGAGCAAAGGTGTTTCATTTTCTGTGCGTCTTCCACCCAACATATCAATGATACGCATATAATGTCTTGTCGTTGATTCCAGAGTCAGGGTCTCAGGGGCGTGTTTTGTGAGCATAAAACCCCTTTTATTTCTTGCATACCCGATTCTTTCTTTTATGCCTGCCATATAAAACAATAGTGCCGAACGAAAGGAGTGTGGCAGTAAGATACCTCTTTTGAATTCGGTTTTTTTTAAAAAGGATACAGCGTCAAAGAACGAAACTATGTCTTTTTTATCCAACGGAATGTATCTATCTAGTAAATTGAGGCCGTTGTATATATGGATTGCGTTACTTTTGCCAATACCCCAGATTTCATCGTTTACAGAGGCCCTTAGCGATTCTAAAAATGGCACTGCCATTACCATATCGCCAATCCAATTAGGCAGATATACTATCGTCTTTCCAGTCACTTCTTACGCCCATAAAAGGGTTATACTTTACGGTGTAGTGAATAACGCCCTTTTCCTCCATTTCTTTATCTAACATATTCGATTGTTTAATGAAAAGTTTTTTGTTCTCAAGCCATGTATCGTCGGCCGCAGCCTCTACAATCTTAAGTAATTCCCAGTATCTATGCTTTCCGTCCATATTGGCGAACCCGTTTATAAATAGACAAAACATGGATTTCAGTTTATCAACGAGGAGTTTTACATCTTCTTTTAGCATCATACATGTTTCATCGGTAAAATTGTCAAGGGCGCGCATCTTTTCAAAATCTATCAGGTTTGCCCCTTTTGCGATGTCGTAAGCCTTAGTTCCCACAAAAGGGAAAAAGAGTGACCATCGCACCCTTCCTGGCTTAACCCTGGCTATAAGTTCAACAGTCTCAAAAATATCCTCCGGTTCTTCATGCGGAAGTCCCATCATAACAAATGCAGATGTGTGTATACCGTATTTGTGCGCTGAATCAAAGGCATGTTCTATGTCTCTATTTGACATGTAACGGTTCAACACACCCCTCCTTATACGGTCGCTTCCACTTTCAAGACCGAATTTTACAATCCTGCAACCTGCTTCCTTGAGAACATGCGCAACATCATTGTCAAATATCTTTGCATGGGCATTGCAAACAAACCCAATATTCGTGATTGATTTATATTTCTCGGAAAACTCATAAAGCCACTTTTTATCAAACGTGAAGATATCATCGTCGAAAATAAACATATTGATACGTTTATAGTGTGTTAACAGATAATCGATCTCATTTATTATCTCATCAACAGTGTGTCTACGCATATAATGTCTTGGGAGATGGCCATGATCTTTATAAAGCTTCATGATTTTATGATTTAGACAATAAGTACAGCGAAAGGGACATCCCCTTGATGCAATGAGTCCCACCCATCCATCCTTTGCGTCGATCATATTTTGGAAATCAAAAATATCATAGTCCTTAAAGGGTAGTTTTGTAATGTCTGTAAATGGTCGCAACGGCTCCTGGATAAACCGACCCTCATCCATGTAGGCAAAGTTTTTTACACCTTTTGCCGAACCTTTTTGTATAAACTCGAGGACCGCCTCCTCTCCTTCACCTATACAAAGGTAGTCTACCGCTGTTTCAGATGCAGTTCCGAGCGGATCCATCGTGGGATGTATACCGCCGAACACAACAGGGACATCACAATATGTTTTGATGCTTTGAGCAATATCTGTCGAATATTTATATTGATTTGTTAAAACGGAGAAACCTATCATATCAGGCTTTATAGATAACACATCCTTTTTAATCCTTTGTAGATCGAGCGGGTAACCAAGTTTATCGTTTATATTCAATAAATACGTTTCGATATTATGGGCCTTAAG
>MWEV01000083.1 GCA_002071245.1 Deltaproteobacteria bacterium ADurb.Bin026 | reverse complement strand
CATCAGCAAAAAAGGGCTGACCTTACAATATCCGCTATTGAAGTGGACATAAGCGAGGCACCCAGGTTCGGTGTTATACAGGTTAATGAGACAGGGAGGGTGTGTGGTTTTGAAGAAAAGCCACAAACACCAAAGTCTATCCCGGGTAAACCGAACAAGGCCTTTGTTTCGATGGGGGTTTATATCTTTAAAAGAGATGTGCTTGTTAACATCCTTAATGAGGATGCAAAACTGGAAACATCCCATGATTTTGGGAAGGACATAATGCCGTATATGTATCCTAATCACAGGGTCTTTGTTTACAGGTTTGGCGTCGGAGCTAACAAGGATGCCAATTACTGGAGGGATATCGGCACCATCGATGCCTATTGGCAGGCAAATATGGATTTAGCCTCTGTAAGTCCGATTTTTAATCTTTATGATAAAAAGTGGCCAATCAGGACATACGAAGGTCAATACCCCCCTGCAAAAACAGTTTTTGCTGACGAGGATAAGGGTAGGGCAGGCAAAGCTCTTGATTCGATAATTTGCAGCGGTGTTATTATAAGTGGTGGAAGGATTGAAAGGTCGATACTATCCCCAGGTGTCAGGGTTAACAGCTATGCGGAGGTGACAGAATCCATTCTATTCCATGATGTTACGATTGGGATGCGGGCAAAGGTAAAAAAAGCGATAATCGACAAAGGTGTCAGGGTGCCAGATGGTATGAAGATCGGCTATGACCTCGAAAAGGACAGCAAGCGTTTTTATATATCTGAGGATGGCGTTGTAGTGATACCTAAAGGTGAAATACTCTGATTGTTATTGGGTAGGCGATAACTATCTTGCCTTATTCTCCATGCTATTTTTATGTATTGATATTAGCAATTCGCATTTCAATTAGAAGCGCAAAATGGATATTTTTATATAAACCCATTATGGGGTGGGTGAAGGGTTTCGAACCCTCAGCCCCCAGGTCCACAGCCTGATGCTCTAACCCTTGAGCTACACCCACCGTGCACCCGTTATTTATCATACGAAACGTTAAAAGTCAATAAAAGCCACACTTTACTGTTTTTAATGAGAAACTTCACGATAATTATGATAAACTCTTAATCCGTGAAAACAAACGATGGATTTAAAGATCTTGTTATTAAGGGATTATTTTTAATATTTGCTATGTTTTTTGCAATATTTTATCCTGATATCCTTATCGCTATATTTACCTATAAAATCGTTTTTTTTAGGATATATCATGTGTTGTGGCTACTGACCATACTCATTTTGATCAAGAGACTTATACCCCGATTCAACAAAAGGATCAACCTTGGAAAGATATACGGAAAATATTATGTATCCGCTGGAGAAGACAATCCAAAAAAACAAAAGAGGCTGAAGGATTATATTAGAAAAATGAATTTTGGTGCAATGAGAACTGCTGTGTATTGGATTGCACTTGTCTTGATGATGGGTTTTTGGCATCTGGTTGGATTGCTAAATACCATGTGGTTGTGCGTTATTGTTGTATTTTTCATTTTTATGGATCAGTTTTGTACTACGGTATGGTGTCCCTTCAAGGCCATTATTCAGAACAAATGTTGTAATACTTGTAGAATAAACAACTGGGGATATCTTATGGCCTTTTCGCCTCTAATTTATGCCCCTTCATTCTGGGCATATTCTATTATCGGCATGTCTATAGTCACCGTTATTCAATGGGAATATCTTATCTACAAACATCCCGAAAGATTTTATGAATTATACAACGCAAGCCTGATGTGCAAGAACTGTGTAAAAAAATGCAAAAAGATGGGTTGAACTACTCAATGTGTATCATTTACATGACCTTGCAGGATTTTTTCCAGCCGTTCCCCAACCGTTTCAAGCGCATATTTTCTTGCGATATCATAACCTCTTTTTATAAGTTGGTCACGTAAAGCCTTGTTTTTAGATATTGCAATAACTCCTTCCGCAATTTCTTCCGGCTTATGTACGTCAACAAAATATGCATAATCATGGGTTTCATCGAATGCAAGAAAAGGCGAAACCCTTGTAAGTATGACCGGAGTTCCAGTACTCATGGCCTCGACAGGAGGTAAGCCAAATCCTTCGATCTCTGTCGATGCGGCTATAAGTATATGGCTTTCCCTGTATAGGTTTGCCATTTCCTGCTCTGATATCCTTACTAAAAATCTGTCAACTATTCCGACATTTCTTTCGATCTCAGGTATATCGGCTGGTGAAACCCTTGTTAAGAATACATTTTCGCCTCGTTTTTTTAAAATCTCTACAGCCTTCCATATGTCCGGTATGGCCTTGTATTCTAAAGTCGCATTCCCCACAGAAACAATTTTTAATACATCGGAATAATCAAGACCCTTTTCTTTTGGATGAAAAATGGCCAGATTGATGCCGTTTGGAAGTAAATAACATTTCGTACCATATCTGTTAAAAACGGCCTGGACGAGATGAGGTGATATGGCCATTTTTATCGATGGAATCTTGTAAAGTGCATCAAACCTTTTTAGCTTTCTCTTCCATCCCAACATCTTTTTGAGATATTTTATTTTTGTGCCAATACCTTTTTTACGGAATTTATCGGGTATTACCTTACCGTTGATTCTCTCAAGCACATAATCTGGTTCAAAACCCTGCATAAAATGAAAGAGGGGGATTCTTCTTTTTTGGGCAATTTTCCAGAAGACCTCAACATCTTTCGGTGTTGTAACAACTATGGCATCGGCCTGCGGTATGTATGTATCATCAAAAGAGGGGATAATCTCAGGTGTTACATTAAAGCCCCATTCCTCATCTATATATCTTGCAACAAGATGAACCTCATGACCGCGTTTTCTCAACAATTCAACATGTTGAAAAAACACCTTTACCCCGCCTGTCATGCCTACGTGGCGAATGGCGTAAACTATTCTCATCCACTATACCTCGTTATGTTTGTATGTAGTAAGTGCTAAACAAAAGGCAGTAAGTGCTAAGCGACTACCGCATGCTTTTGGTTTTACACAAGGATCGACGATAGAATATCCGCTATTCTCTCTGCTGCCTTTCCATCTCCGTAAGGGTTTGCCTTTTTGGACATACCTTCATAGATGTCTTTATTATCGAGTAACTCAAATACATTTTCTACAATAGAATCCTTGACTGTGCCAACAAGCCTGACAACCCCAGCTTCTACGCCTTCAGGCCTCTCTGTGGTATTTCTCATAACCAGCACAGGTTTTCCGAGCGATGGGGCCTCCTCCTGGATGCCACCGGAGTCTGTTAGAATAAGATATGATCTATTCATAAGAGAAACAAAAGGTTCATAATCGATAGGTTCAATCAACACTACATTGGCAATGTTTTTAAGTATTTTATTTACGGGTTGTCGTACATTTGGGTTCAAATGAACAGGGTACACAATTATTATATCACTTCTTTTTTGTGCAATCTCCCTTAGTGCTTGACAGATGTTTTCGAACCCTTCGCCAAAACTCTCTCTTCGGTGGCCGGTAACGAGGATTAACTTTGAACTTTGAACTTTGAACTTTGAAATTATATTATTCGGTTTATCTGCCTTCTGCCTTTTAACGATTTCCTGCAGTGCATCTATCACCGTGTTTCCCGTTACCCAAATCCTCTCTTTTGGAATATGCTCTTTTATGAGGTTGGTTTTGCTCCACTCCGTTGGGGCAAAATGATAGTCAGCTATAGCACTCAAAAGATGTCTGTTCATATCCTCAGGAAACGGGTTGTACTTGTTATATGTTCTGAGCCCGGCTTCCACATGTGCAACAGGAATCTTTAAATAAAATGCCCCAAGACCAGCTATAAATGCTGTGGTTGTATCGCCTTGCACCATCACTAAATCTGGGTTTGCCTCTTCAAGAACAGATTTGAGACCAACTAAAACTTTTGTAGTAATATCAAATAGGTTTTGATTGTTTTTCATGATGTCAAGGTCATAATCTGGTTTAATGTTAAAGATAGAGAGCACCTGGTCGAGCATCTCTCTGTGCTGTGCAGTCACACAAATGATTGCTTTAAAATCTTTTTCCCTTTCTTTTAATTTATTAATAACAGGTGCCAATTTGATTGCCTCAGGGCGTGTGCCAAAGACAATGAGTATCTTTTTCATATTATGTCCCGCTTATTTTTATCCCTTCAACGAACAGGGAAGGTGAACCACAGATACCATAAAATCGAACATCATTGCCAACCTCTTTCACGTTGTTAAATAATTCAAACACATTACCAGAAAATATCACACCATTAAAAGGATATCTTTCACCGTTTTTACAAAGATACCCTGTTGCGCCAAGAGAAAAGTCCCCTGTTATAGGATTTGCGGTATGTGTACCCATCAATTCTTCTATAATAACCCCGTTTGTTATAAACTTTCCTATGTCTCTTTGCCCTTTTTCTATAATCAAGCATCTTGGTGAACATTTCGGTGGTTCCTTTATCCCATGTCTTACGCTGTTTCCTGTGGATGACAAACCAAACTTCCGTCCGTAATAGTTGTCATGGAGAAAAGATAAAAAATGGCCTTCCTTTACAACCAACCTTTCTCCAGAAGGTGTGCCTTCTCCATCGAAAGGAAAACCATCCAAACCTTTTAATCCAGAATCCATTATATTTAGCGTATCGGAAAAACATTTCTTATCCTCTTTTCCTTTTAGATTCGTTTTGTCTTTATAAAGATTTTCTCCCAAAAAAGAGTGGGATAATATCTCAAGCATATCGCTTGATGCCTGTGATGAGAGTATTCCCTCATAAATGCCGGTATCAATCTGCCTGTTTGAAAGAAAAGAGATTGCCTTTTGGGCTATGTTGCGACCAAAGCCTTTCGCATCTATTCCGTTTAATCTATAACTCCATAACCAGTCATACCATGAAACTTCGTTGTCCTCTTTTGCAATCGCCATGGCAGAGATTGTAAAGATCGTTTTTTTTGATTCGGCTAAAAGACCGCTTGAGTTTATTATTGTTGCATGTATTTCGTTTTGTTGGAGTTCGCAGTTTCTTGTGACAATGATCCTTTTGTCGTAATCAAGTATAGTCTTTTCCATTTGCATGAGCAGTTCAATCTTGTATTGATCATTTATTTCAAGGCTTTTGCTGTCGTAAATGCTAATCTCAGGATAAGCCAAACATTTTTCAGGAAAAACCGCATCAACGTCCTTTTCCATAAAAGGCAGAAGGGTTGCGCTTCTTGTGAGTAAGGCATCAACAGCCTTATCTTCATTTTCGTACGTATATGTGAAAACGAGCCTACTATTTTTAATCGCCCTTAAAGCGATACCCTCTTCATGTTTTATCTCAAATCCAAATAACTCTTTATCCTTGCATGCGAATGTTTTTGTCTTTTCGTTCAATAAAAACAGTTCCCAGTTGTCAAATGCACTGTCAATCCTTTCGACCATTCTTTTGTAATCCATTATTTGACCTCTTTTCTTAACAAAAGGCTATAACCCCTGGTTTGTATCTATACTCAACAAAATGACGATAGCTCGATTATAAACACTGAACATCCCGGATTAAACGTCTATTTTCATAGCCATTGCGATCTCATCGCACTCGGGAAATTTGGGGCATTTTATACAGTCTGACCATATCTTCTGCGGAAGCTCTCTTTTGTCAACCACACTGAAACCGCATTTTTTAAAGAATCCTTCTTGATATGTAAGCAGAAACACCATTTTCATCTGGAATGCCTTTGCCTCATCGATGCATGCATTCACTATTTTTCTTCCAATTCCTGTTTTCCTTGATGATTCGACAACACACAATGAGCGTATCTCAGCAAGGTCCTCCCAGCAAATATGAAGTGCACCGGTGCCAACAATCATGCCATTCTCAACATAAACAAAATAATCTCTCATATTGTCGTACAGTTCGCCTAATGACCTCGGCAACATCTCGCCTTTTGATGCAGCCGCATTTATTATACTGTGTATTCTCTTTATGTCCTTAATATTTGTTTTTCTCAACATTGCACAACATTTCCTCTGCCTTTTTGATTGTTAAATCCGTTATAATAATACCACCCATCATCCTTGCTAACTCAGCGATTCTTTCATCCTTTTGGAGTTTCTTGATAGCTGTTTTTGTTACATTATTCGCCTGCTGCTTTTCTACAAGATAGTGGTGGTCTCCATACACTGCAATTTGTGGTAGGTGAGTGATACAAATCACCTGGTGGGTTTTGGCAAGCCCTTTTAATCTTTTGCCAACGAGGTCCGCCACCCTACCCCCTATGCCAGCGTCAATCTCATCAAATATAAGGGTTTTATGCTTTTCTCCGCCTATAGCCTTTTTAATGGCAAGCATGATTCTCGACAACTCTCCTCCGGAAGCAATCTTTCTCAGTGGCTTCAGTTGCTCACCAGGGTTGGTGCTTATTAGAAACTCAATGTCATCCCTGCCTTCTTCATCTATTGCGCCTTTATCATTAACAAAAACCGTAAACTTTATGCCTTCCATCGAGAGGTAACCCAATTCATTTTTGATAGATTTTTCGACTATCAATGCGCCTTCTCTTCTTGCTTCCGAAAGCCCTTGGGCAAGTTTTTCTGTTTCAGATTTCAGTATCACCTTTTTATGTTCAAGTCCCGATATATCCTCTGATAGCGATTTCAGATATGATAGTCTTTTTATGGCACCATCCTTGTAAGATTGAATATCTTCGAATGTTTTTCCATATTTATCTTTTAGAGTATATATCCTCGACAATCTTTCTTCAAGCATCAGCATTTCATCGGAATCGTCTGACAGCGTTTTTTCTATTTTGTTTACATCTGAAACAATGTCCTCCACATCGAAAGATACTGATTCAATCCTTTTTTGCAATACTGCAATTGCGTCAATGTGAACCAATGATTTTAGCTGTGACAGACATGTTTTGAAGATTGTATGCACAGAAATATCACTTTCGTAAAGACCTTCCGAAACCCCTTGGAGACAGATTTTAATCTTCTCTGCATCTTTAAGGATTTTGAGCCGCTCCCTTATTAACTCCTCCTCCCCTTGCCTTATGTTTTCCCTTTCTATCTCTTCAATTTGAAATTCGAGCAAGGCGCTTTCCTTTTCCCTTCCTACTATCTCCTTTTTCTTTTTCTCGAGTTCTGTGTTCACCTCTTTTAATTCCTTTACCTTCATTGCAAGGATAGCCCTTTCACCACTTAGAGAAAGAAGGTTGTCAATGACGCGTATATAACTTCCCTTGTCAAGAAGGTCTTGAAATTCATTTTGTCCGTAAATGTTTATAAGGTCTTCTCCCAGTGCTTCTATCCTGTTAAGGGTGACAGGTTCATCATTCAAAAAACCCCTTGACCTTCCGGAGGCATTTATGACCCTTTTTAAGATGAGTTCTTCGCTCCCGTTTAAAAAGTGACCTATCACCTCCGCTTGCCTTGCATTGGTTCTGATTGTTTCTGAGGACACCTTTGCGCTCATCAATGTAGACAAGGCATTTATGATAATAGATTTGCCTGCACCTGTTTCGCCTGTAATGACGTTAAAACCGTTTTCGAATTCAACCTTCAACTCGTCGATAATGGCAAAATCCTTCACCTTTAGAAAGGTGAGCATTGCTATCTTTCCCCCCATTTCAATTTCGTTCTCAATATTTCGAAATACCCTTTTGAAGAAGATTTTATAAGATTTACAACGTGTGATGACTGTTTTACAACAATTTCATCACCATATTCGAGAGGAAATCCTATTTG
>MWEV01000082.1 GCA_002071245.1 Deltaproteobacteria bacterium ADurb.Bin026 | reverse complement strand
TCTTCTTCGGGTATTTCGCCTTCAATATGTAAAAGTCTTTTCAGTTTTGTTGATGATTTCGGCAATGTGCCAGAAATGTGCACGTGCCCTTCTTTAATCAGGTCCTTGGCTTTAGTCCTTGTTATGGAAAGCTTCCTGGATAGGTATACATCAAGCCTGCACCCTTCTTCATCGCATATCAAATGAAATCTTCTTTCAGAACTCATTCCTGGATGGCGTTTATTATGCCCGAAATGAGTATGGGTTCATCATCCTTCAATATCGTCCTCATGTCGATGAACAGTCGACCCTTCTCGATTCTGCCTATTACAGGAATATCAAGATGCCTGAGCCTTTCTTCAAATATTTCCAAACCAATTTCATGTGGCAAGACAGCTATGCCGTATGAAGGTATCGATATATCGGGGAGACTGCCACCACCGACCTCTGAAAACATTGAAGTGTGTGTTACCGTTAATTTAGTGGATAATCCTCTCAATGCCTTCGCAATGCTCTGTGACCTCTTTTTAAGGACATCCTGGCTTTCATGAATCATTCTCAGGGTAGGTATTTCACCTCTCGCGGTCTCTTCGTCGAGATAAAGGATGAGTGTACTCTCAAGCGCCGCAAGCGTAAATTTGTCAGGCCTCAACGCCCTTGTTATGGGGTTCTTTTTCATCGCATTTATATATGATTTCTTACCAACAATAATACCAGCCTGCGGAGCACCTAAAAGTTTATCTCCGCTGAACGATACAATATCCCAGTCCTTCTTCAGCTCAAATGCAATACATGGCTCACCCCGTACACCCATTCCGTTTAGCGGAAAGAGCAAACCACTGCCAGCATCATAAAATGTCGGCAGATTATATGTTTTCCCAAGGGCGATAAGCTCTTCCGATGTCGTTTCATGGACAAAACCCTTTATCCTGTAGTTACTTGTATGGACCTTCATAATAAGCCCTGTTGCTTCACATATTGCATGCTCATAATCATCTTTATATGTGCGGTTTGTTGTACCTACCTCTTTTAAGATTGCCCCGCTTTTTTTCATCACATCCGGTATTCTGAAACTACCACCTATCTCAATCAGTTCGCCCCTCGAAATAACCGCTTCCTTTCCTTCAGCAAGCGTGTTCAATACAAGAAAAACTGCACCTGCATTATTATTGACCACGAGGGCATCTTCCGCATTGGTAAGTCTCTTAAGTATAGAGATACAGTGGTTGTATCTTTCCCCCCTTACACCCTTCTGGAGGTCGTACTCAAGATTCGTAAAGTGGCTCGCAGCATTGACAATAGCCTCTATGGCTGACTTTGCAAGTAGCGAACGTCCAAGATTTGTATGTATGATCACACCAGTGCCATTTATAACCCTTTTCAATCTGGAAGATGTGGTTTCAATGACATATTTTCGTGTGTTTTCGATAATTTCAGCCAATGTGGGGATAGAATTTATTCTGTTTTCCTTAATCGATGTCCTTATCTCATCGAGATAGTCCCTTAAGATATCCTTTGCCATACCTTCTGAATACATTGCCGTGAGTTTTCTCCACGCCTCATGTTTCAATATCTCATCGACTTTCGGTATACCCCTGAAAAGTTGTTCTTCTGTCATTGATACATTTCTAACATACTAATAAAATGTAATCAACGGGTTTAGACACCCCGCAATCACCTTAAGATAGAGATTATATCCTTGATTTTTTTGCCTCTAAATCTTAACATTCTTTTTTAATCTGAAGATAACCTATGCTGATAGAAAATTTCATCGCAAATTATGCTCGCAAAAAGAACGAAAACTACCTTCAATTCAAACCCTCCGAGACCATCATAATCCCCCGAAATAAAGGCAACGTACCGACACTTCTTTACATTCATGTGCCTTTTTGCGAGGAGCTCTGCCCATATTGTTCGTTCAACAGGGTAAGATTTCAGGAGGACCTTGCAAGGGCTTATTTTGATGCATTACGCAAGGAAATTGTCATGTATAAAGATTTGGGGTATGACTTCAAGGCCCTTTATGCAGGTGGAGGCACACCAACAATATTGATCGACGAACTCGAAAAAACCGTTCTCCTTATCAGAGAGATGTTCAATATTACAGAAATATCTGTGGAGACAAACCCTAACCACCTCACGCAGGACAATATAAATAAATTAAGGGAAATGGGGGTAAATCGTCTTTCTGTGGGCGTTCAAACATTTGATGACGGGCTTCTCAAGACAATAGAACGTTATCACAAGTACGGAAGCGGCGAGGATATAAAGGAAAGGCTCTCATACACCCAGGGCAATTTCCAGACACTCAACGTCGATATGATTTTCAATTTTCCAACTCAATCAATGGAAATATTAGAGAAAGACCTCTCGACCATCATTGAATTGATGGTGGATCAGGTAACATACTACCCCCTGATGGTATCTTCTTTTACAAAGGATATAATGAATAAAAAACTTGGAACAGTTGATTATGATAGAGGAAATGAATTCTATAGAAAGATAACCGAGATGCTCTCCCCACAATATAAAGCATCTACTGCATGGTGTTTCTCAAGAAAAGACAAAATATTTAAATCGGGGGCGACGCAAGCCCTAATTAGTAGTGAGGTCTTTAGCTCGCACAGCGAGCGAGAAGGGGAGGCTCAGTCGGCTTTGCAGGCTGAGGGGGCGACGCAAGCCCCAGTAATAGACGAGTACGTCGTCAACTACGAAGAATATGCCGGCCTCGGAAGCG
>MWEV01000081.1 GCA_002071245.1 Deltaproteobacteria bacterium ADurb.Bin026 | reverse complement strand
TCTTCCCACATGTAGAATATCTTGTACGCATCTATATCGACCGTAATATTGTATTCTGTCAGAACGTTTTCGAGGGCCTTTTTTATTGAGACAAACGACATGTCAGCCTTCTATTCTCGGAAAAATAGGGGCCACCTTTCCTATTTCCGCAATATTATCGGTATGATAAAACACCCTCTCTTCATCAAAGTGTATATTTTCAATTGGTTTGCGAACACCGATGGCATTCCAGATAGATTGTGATTTCTTTGGCATGAATGGATAAATGAGCATGGCGGCGATCCTTATGCCGTTCCATAGGTTGTAAAGCACTGTCTTAACCCTCGGATCATTTTCTTTGGCGAGTTTCCAAGGTGCTTCGGTGTCTATGTATTTGTTTAGTGTGGATGTTATCTCAAAAATGTGTTGCAACGCTTTATAATAGGAGAAGACCTCCATGTCCTTGCAATATCGATCCGTCAAAGACCTGATTTGTGCTTCAACATATTCATCTGTTCCGCCTTTTTTTTCGGGCTCACCTATCTTACCTTTCTGGAATTTTCCAATCATGGTTGCGCTTCTGCTCACGAGATTTCCAAAGTCATTGGCAAGATCCCCGTTGACACGATGTAGTATAGCATTTTTTGAAAAATCTCCATCAAGACCGAAAGGCACCTCCCTGAAAAGAAAAAAACGGAACTCGTCAACGCCGTATTGTTCAACAATCTCATTAGGATCGATGACATTTCCAAGTGATTTGGACATTTTTTGTCCCTCTATTGTCCACCAACCGTGTGCAAAGATATGTTTTGGCACAGGTATGCCTACCGAGATCAAAAAGCTTGGCCAATAAACCGCATGAAATCTAAGAATATCCTTGCCGATCAGATGAGCATCGCATGGCCAGAAGGTGTTGAACAAATCATCGTCTTCGAGAAAACCGATTCCACTAATATAATTTGCAAGCGCATCGAACCAGACATAAACTACATGATTTGTGTTCATTGATACGGGAATGCCCCATGTAAAACTTGTCCTGCTTACGCTTAGATCCCTCAAACCCCCTTTGATAAAACTTGCCACCTCGTTGAAACGTATTTCAGGCAGAATAAAATCGTTTTGCCTCTCTAAAAGTTTAAGCAACCTATCTTCATAATTAGACAACTTGAAAAAGTAGCTCTCTTCTTTAAGTTTTTCAGTAGGCCTGTGACAATCAGGACAATGTACACCATTTTTTAGCTGAAGTTCCGTAAAATAGCTTTCACATGGCACACAATACCAGTCCTCGTATGATCCAAGGTAAATGTCGCCTCTTTCAAAGGCCTTTTCAAAGATGTGTTGGACAACCTTTCTGTGTCTTTCCTCTGTAGTTCTTATGAAGCCAGTATTAGAAATATTCAATGTATTCCATAGGTCAATAAATCTGTGAACCGTCCTATCGGCTAGTTCACGTGGATGGATACCCTGCATTTGTGCTGCCTTTTCAACCTTCTGGCCGTGTTCGTCCGTACCGGTTAGAAAAAAGACATCATATTCGCAGATCCTTTTGAACCTCGCCATTATATCGGCTGCAATGGTTGTATATGCATGACCTATATGCGGTACATCATTGATGTAATAGATGGGGGTGGTTATATAGTAATGTTTATTCATAGATCAACTCCATATATATTTTGGAAAAGTTTCTTAATTCAATGTCTTTAGTATTTTTTACAAAAAATACACTACCGGTTTTTTTTCATCCAATTGGTTAAATAATAATACCACTCAGTGTTTTTAAGCCCCTTTTCTATAAGATTTTTATATCCTTGAGTCCCACTACAACTTCCTTGCCGTCATCGAGTTCAACGCTGATCATCGAGTTTAATATACTGTGCTTTAATACCTTGCCTTCACCTTGCGGGGTTGCTATTCGTTTACCGATTTTTGGAAATTGTTTTCTATATTCTGCGTACATATCGTATTCATACGAAAGGCAACACATAAGTCTTCCGCAAATTCCGGAGATCTTTGATGGGTTCAGTGCAAGTCCCTGTTCCTTAACCATCTTGATGGAAACTATGGAGAAATTGTTCAGGAACCTCTGGCAGCAACACACATTTCCACAATTTCCCAATCCACCTATGATTTTTGCCTCGTCCCTTACCCCAACCTGCCTCAGTTCGATCCTCAATTTAAATTCTTTTGCAAGTTCTTTGACAAGTTCCCTGAAATCTACCCTGCTTTCAGAAACAAAATAGAAAAGGAGTTTTGTACCTTTGAAAAAATATTCAGCCCAAAGCAATTTCATAGGCAGGTTCATTTCAAAAATCTTTTTTCTGCAAAAATCAAAGGCTTGATATTCTTTTTCTTTCAGTAAGGCATGTTCGTTAATCTCTTCATCCAAAGCCTTTCTTGTTATCTTCTTTAAGCCTGTTTTTTCTGTTTCTGTCGGATCTGTTATCACAACTCCAAGGCAAGTGCCCTTCTCAAGTTCTCCAATGATATAATCACCTGCCTTTATATCATCCGTAGCCTCCATTTCAACAACCGCTGTTAATCTATCAAACCTAACACTGCAAGCCTTCATTGTCTCTCCATCAAATGTAACATCAGGTTCTCCAAAACAAGCCACTTGTTTATATTATACCTGACAAGGTTTATCGTTTGTTCGATTCTTTCAATCGATTTATTGATCGTCGCCGTATTGATTTTTTCCATTGCGAGTAACCCCTTTATATCTCTGTTAATAACCATTGAGTCATTACCACACTCATTCAAAAGATATGCATCTCTGTATAATGAAAGCATGAACGAGAGATAAATTGTTGTATCTTTATGATTTTTAGAAATCTTTTCAAAAATTACACTTGCCTTTAAAAAGCTTTTGTTCCTACCAAACAACAACTCGGCTATCTGTTTTCTTAAAAGAAAATTGTCTTCTACTGTCCAAAATAATCCGATACCAACGCTTCCATGTGAGATGCAGGAGAGTAGTTCTGCCTTTTCATCGTTTAAGCCTAAATTGTTCTTGAAGTATGACTTGAGTTGTTCTTTGTAAAGAGGGCTAAAGATAAGTCTCATGCACCTGGATTTTATGGTAAGCGGTATATCTCTTTCCGATGAGGTTATAAGAAAAAAGGTGTTGAATGAAGGAGGTTCTTCAAGTGTCTTCAGCAGTGCGTTTCTTGCCTCATTGGTCATTCTCTCTGCATTATCAATAATGATTATACGTCTGGCACTTTCATAAGGATATTCATATACCTCCTTGTTTATGTCCCTTGAATGCTCAATGCCGATCGATTCTTCGCTTGTCGTCGAAAAAATATCAGGATGGCTTCCTCGATCGACCTTCAAACAAGGGCGGCATATACCACAGGCAGTGCCATGTTCGCAGAAGATATATTTTGCAAATTCCATCACAACCCTTTTTTTGCCTATTCCTTCGGGCCCTGAGAAGAGAAATGCATGTGGCATACGTTCTCTTTTAAGTAATGTGAGAAGTATGCCTTTTTGCTTTTCGTGGCCGGTTATGCCCTCAAATCCCATAACCTTCCAAAAGCCCTTCAACCTTTTTTCTTATGAGCATGTGTATATCTTCAACCCCTTTTTGACCGTCGACAACAAAAAACCTTTTAGGGTCATCCTTTGAAACCTTGATATACATCCTCCTGATCTTCATGTGAAAATCCCTGTTCTCCTTCTCAAATCTGTCAATCGAAAACCCGTTAGCTATCTTTCTTCTAAATCCTTCTTCTACTGTACAATCTATCAATA
>MWEV01000080.1 GCA_002071245.1 Deltaproteobacteria bacterium ADurb.Bin026 | reverse complement strand
GACTACCTTTCCAATCTTGAAAAGATTGCCTCTGAAATAGAAAAAGGATTAGCGAGGAGATAGGTAACTCAATGGACGATGTGGTAGCTGTCAGTTTTCAGGATGTTGATTTTTCCTATAATAACACCCCAGTACTGAAAGAAGTAAGCTTTGCTATTTATGACAAGTCATTCATCTCCATTGTCGGTCCAAACGCTGGTGGAAAGACTACACTATTGAAACTAATGTTGGGACTCCTGAAGCCCTCACGGGGAACCATAAAAATCTTTAACCTGTCCCCTGACAAGGCGCGTTCATTAATCGGATACATGCCTCAGTATATTCAATTTGACCCCTATTTTCCTGTTACTGTTCTTGACGTCGTTCTAATGGGTCGATTGGGAAACAGGACTATCTTTGGCCCATACAGAAAAAAGGATATTGCGATATGTTTTGAGGCACTCCAAAAACTTGAAATGTCGGATACATGGAATCGCCCATTCAAGGCATTGTCCGGTGGACAACGTCAAAGGGTACTCATCGCTCGAGCCCTCGCAACCAAACCGCGACTCCTCCTCCTTGACGAACCAACTTCCAACGTTGACATGGCTGTTGAAACAGAACTTTTCGAACTGCTGAATAACTTAAGTAAAACCATAACCGTTGTAGTTGTAAGTCATGACTTGGGTTTTGTATCACAGTTCGTTGAACGAGTTGTCTGTGTAAACCGTAAAGTAGCTGTTCATCCAACAACAGCCATCACCGGAGAGATGATCAACGATCTCTACAGAACCGATGTGAGAATGGTCCAACATGGCCAAAGAGAACAAAAAGGATTTGAGGATTAAAGAATGTATACATTTTTTTCTGACCTTCCTATATATCCGTTCCTTCAATATGCACTTTTGACAGGCATTCTTTCAAGTGTTGCCTGCGGTATCATAGGAAGCTATGTCGTTACAAAGAGAATAACTTATATCGCAGGAAGTATAGCACATATCGTTCTTGGGGGGCTTGGCGTTGCACGATACTGTCAGGTTGTATACCACTGGGAATGGTTTCATCCACTCTATGGGGCAGCGTTAGCTGCCATGGTCGCATCCATAATCATAGGGCTTGTAAGTATGCGGGCAAAGCAGAGAGAGGATACAGTCATAGGGGCACTGTGGGCTATTGGAATGGCTACAGGAATTCTTTTCATATTTAAGACACCCGGGTATAACGAAGATCTGATGAGTTATCTTTTTGGTAGCATCCTCATGGTATCCCCCAACGAACTATGGATGATTTTGTGTCTCGATGCCCTTGTTGTTGCTACCGGCACAATTTTCTACAATCAGTTCCTCGCCATTTGTTTCGATGAGGAATTTTCTCGCCTAAGGGGGATAAACGTTGAACTATACTATCTTTTTCTCCTGTGCCTAACAGCGTTGACAGTCGTGCTACTGGTCACGGTAGTAGGTATAGTGATGGTCATAGCCCTCTTAACCCTTCCAGCAGCCATCGCGGGCGAGTTCACAAAAAGACTCTGGCATATGATGCTTTTATCAGCCGTACTGTCTGCTCTGTTTACCACAACAGGCCTTGTGATAAGCTATGAACCAGACCTCCCAACTGGTGCTACTACTATTGTTATTGCCGGCGCTGTCTATCTATTCATTGCAGGAGGATTAAAAATCTTCAGGTTGCGGGATTGATAAAATCTTCTATTCTTCAATATCAATAGGTTGAAATAATTTACAAATAAAATGGATATGCGTCTATGATAAAGGCAAATAAAAGATATTTATATCACGAACTATTCTGCCCCTATCAAATATTTTCCTTTCTCTGTCAGCCAGCATGCCCGATACGTATCACCTGCAACAGTACCACCGAGACCAATTTCTGCTAAACCCTTTTGGCATAACACATCGAGTACATCTTTGTCCCTCTTGCTGCGGCAAACCTTTTCTATCCAGGTAGCACGCCTGTATGCTCCACCGGTATACTGATTTTCGACTATCTTTTTAAGCATATCCTTTTCTTCCCAGCTAATTTCCATCAAAATACCTCACCTTCTAAATATAGCGGAAATAAAAATGTGGTGCGTTTTTAAGTCTTTTTTATCCTCTTTAGCACCTTTGTCCAACTTCCAGTCGTTAGAAAGCTCTCCTCCATATGTTCCATCATTACAATAAACCTATTCATAGGAACAGAAAAGCTTAACGTATTGGCAGGGACATAAGGTCTTGCAGATACATCAAAGACCCCTACAATCGCCTTTGGATTGTCAGATTGCCTCTCCAGAAAAGGATATAGCACAATGGTGGCACAACCCGCCCCAAAGGGTGTTTTAACGCTATCAAAATCTTCTGAGTCATAATTTGCCAGTGTAAAAAGCCCTGACAATACATCAGGGTTCGCAAGAAAAATGACCACTTCAGGGTTATCACTCTCGTTTAACATGTCCCATCTCTTAAATACTATGTATTTTGATGGTGCTGTAAATGAGGGTATGTTTTCCATGTATTTTTTTACAAGTTCAGGTGATTTTTTATACCGCTCTCCTTCTATTTTTCCAGGTATGCCACATGAGAGAAAGTATTCGAAATCAGGCATAAGTCCTTTTGCATAGCCGAGGTATTTTTTTCCTCCGAAACAGCCGATTGAATCACCATCGAAACATAGGGATCTTCCTTTTGTCACCCTGGATATATCGGCAAAGATACACCTATGTTCTGATAGATGCTGCTTTACCTTCGGTGCGATATTCTCTTGGTCGGTATAGAAGAAAACAATAGGCAGCGGTGCACCATCAAAAAATCTCTTCCAGAGCTCTAAAAATCTTTCTTTGAGTTGGATATCCATAATACCCCCTCTCTTTCTGATTGATATTAGTTTTATAGAATCTTATTGGCTCAAAATTGTCAACTGTTTTTTAATTTTGAAACAAAGTTTACGGACACAACTACCCAAACAGCATAGAAATAATTGTCTGATTATCATTGCCAGCAACCTAAAAATAAGATCGATTCAGCAAGCATTTTTCTTTTATCGAATACAATTTTTATAATAACAGAAACATTCTTCTCGAAAAGAAAATATGTTATAACAAAATACAGACGATCCGTAAGTTTGACAATTATACGATATTAATCTTTCACTGTTCGGCATCTCAAATTTGTTATTCTGTTTTTGATTTGATTTCTTATAAAACCATGATTACACGAGGTGATAAAATGATCGGATACATAACAAACCATATGGCAAAAACAAAAAACACTATTATAAATTCAATAAAAATGACCCCTTTCTGTATATGTTTTTTATTTATATTTTTCAGTGTCAATGCCTTTGCATCTGAATCAAAAATTGAATTTTTCAGCCCACAGGGTGAGGTAAAGGATGTAAGGCAGGTTACTGTAAGATTTTCTGAAGAGATGGTTTCGTTTGGAGACATAGATAGCCTCGAACCATTTGATATTAAATGTGAATCCCCCGGGAAAGGAAGATGGGCGGATGGCAAAAACTGGATTTACGACTTTGATAAAGAGCTTAAAGCCGGAATAAAATGCATATTCTCTCTTAAAAAGCAAACAAGAACTAAAAAAGGTGCAGAGATAAAAGGACAAAGGGTTTTTAACTTCTCAACAGGCGGACCACAAGTTGTTTCAATTCATCCGGGTGATGGTTCAGAATATATCGACGAAGAGCAGGTATTTATTATAAAACCTGACGGTGACATACAGGAAGAATCCGTCATTAAAAACGCCTTCTGCCTATTCGAGAATACAAAAGAACGTGTAGGCATAAGGCTATTGCCAGATCAGGAGACACAAAAGCTGCTTCACTCTTTATATGCTGGATATGGCAAAAAGAAAAACAAACATGTATTGGCATTACAGTGCAAAAGGAAACTTCCAAACAATCTCAATTTGAGTATTGTGTGGGGAAAAGGCATACTTTCAAAAAGCGGTGTTCCTTCGAATGCCGAACAGGTTTTTCATTACAAAACAAGAAAACCGTTTATAGCTTCATTCATCTGTCATCGCGAAAATCCCAAGTCTGGATGCATTGCGCTTCTACCAATGTCAATACATTTTTCTTCGCCTGTTCCCAAAAAGATAGCTGAAAACATAACAATAAAAGGTGGAAAGAAAGTCTATAAACCTGTTTTTGACAATCATGAAAAGGACTTTGTAACAAGGGTGATTTTCAAAGGTCCATTTCCTGAAAAAACATCCTTTACCGTGAACCTGCCGACGGATATGAAAGACGATGCAGGAAGACCGTTATCTAATCAAAAATCTTTCGCCCTTAAGGTAAAAACAGATCGCTATCCACCTCTTGCAAAGTTTTCTTCACGATTCGGTATCATAGAAAGAGATGACCCTATATTGCCCGTCACTGTGAGAAACATCGAACCCTATCTGAAAGGGAAGATCGTTGAAATCCCAAAAGATGGAGGTATAGATGAAGCACCGAGCATGTTCGATAAAAAACAAAATGAATCGGACAAAAACAAAATAGAAGCAAATTCTCCAGATATCTCAGAGAACATCTCTGCACGCATAGCCAACATAAAAGGGGATGTTGAGATTATCAGGTGGCTCGAAAAGGTAGCCGTAACCGGTAGAACAAGGTCGGTCTTCGAAGGCAACAGTAAGACCGATTCATTTGCGCTGCCAAGAACGCAAGGAACCAGTGCCTTTGAGGTAATTGGCATTCCGCTTAAAAAACCAGGGTTTTATGTTGCTGAACTTGAGAGTATGATACTCGGAGCATCATTACTCGGGCTTAAAAAACCTGTTTATGTGCCCACATCAGCGCTTGTAACGAATATTTCAGCGCATTTTAAATGGGGCAAAGATTCGTCTCTTGTCTGGGTAACCACACTGGATGGAGGAGAACCAGTGCCAAATGCAAAGGTAACGATCAGGAGTTGCAGAGGAACTGTACATTGGGAGGGAACAACAGGTAACGATGGGGTTGCACACATCGATAAGATGCTGCCAAGTTCGGATGAGGTATTGGCATGTAACCAGGCAAAACGTGACGATGATGTATATTATGACGAAAGCCAACTCCAATCAATATCAGCGTTGAACTCAGGACTATTCGTTTTTGTCAAGACTAAAGACGATATGACCTTCGTTCATTCAAGCTGGGATAGAGGTATAGAACCTTACAGATTCAAGGTATCCTATGAATCATACAGCGATGGTGTTTTTGCACATACGGTCTTTGACAGAACGCTCTTCAGGGCTGGGGATAATGTGCATATGAAGCATTTTGCGAGAAAACGCACTAAAGATGGCCTTTCTTTGCCTGACCAAGATTATCGGTCGGTATTGATATCACATACAGGGAGTAATCAAAGATACACATTACCTTTTAAGTGGAATAAAACAAACGGTTCAGCAGAAACCATGTGGACCATTCCAAGGGAGGCTAAGCTCGGGAGATATACGGTGTATCTTGTCTCCGGTTCCCATGAAGAATATTCAGGAGAATTCAGGGTTGAGGAGTTCAAGATACCTATTATGAAAGGCAACATAAAACCCCCTGCCTACCCGCTTGTCAATGTCAGTGAGGTGGATATCGAT
>MWEV01000079.1 GCA_002071245.1 Deltaproteobacteria bacterium ADurb.Bin026 | reverse complement strand
GCATTTTTCATAGCAGGCGCTATTTCTGTCTTTGTATCCCAAGCGGCAGTCATGAAATACCTTGGACCTGCTGCAAACAAATGTCTCTCCTATTCGGTTGCATCTGTATCCGGTACTGTCCTTGCTGTCTGCTCCTGTACAGTGCTTCCTCTTTTTGCAGGTATCTACCGGATGGGCGCAGGGATCGGTCCTGCGACTGCCTTTCTTTATTCTGGACCGGCAATCAATGTGCTCGCCATTGTGCTTTCCGCAAAGGTGCTTGGCTGGCAGATAGGTGTTGCAAGGGCGATAGGGGCTGTTGCATTTGCTTATATAATTGGTCTCCTTATGGCAATCACATTCAGAAATGAGGAAAGGGCAAAACAATCGATATGCATACCGCCAACCGAAGAGCCAAAACGGAAACTCTGGCAGGATACAATCTATATAGCATCCATGATCGGTATCCTCGTATTCGCAAATTGGGGAAAGCCTATGGATACGGAAGGTGTCTGGTACTCAATCTATTCAGCAAAGTGGTTCATTACAGGCGCGTTTGGGATCCTTTTCGGATATGTCATTGTGAAGTGGTTCGCTGCAAAACCTATCCCTACAGTCGTGACAGGCATTGTTGTATTGTTGCTCGCGATCATATTTCCTAAGCGGCCTTTCCTTGCGTTTTCCGCAGGTATAACTGGACTTATCTATGTGACTAAAATTTCTTCTGACGAGACAAGAAACTGGATAGATGCCACATGGATGTATACCCTTATGATTGCGCCTCTTCTTCTCGGAGGTGTACTTGTCGCCGGGTTTCTGCTTGGCATGCCCGGGACGGATAATGGTATTATCCCATCACATTGGATATATGCGTTTGTCGGGGGAAACAGTTTTTTTGCCAATTTCTTTGCATCCATCGTTGGTGCATTCATGTATTTTGCGACTTTGACAGAGGTGCCAATTGTTCAGGGGCTTATTGGTTCCGGTATGGGCAAGGGCCCTGCACTTTCTCTTTTGCTTGCTGGCCCTGCCCTGTCGTTGCCGAGCATGATTGTGATAAGGACAATCCTCGGTACAAAAAAGGCGGTTGTGTTTATAACATATGTAGTGTTGCTTTCTACATTTGCTGGAATGATATTCGGGTGGATAGTGGAATGAAAATCGTTAAAAATTCTAAGTTCAGGGTTTGATATTTGTTTAAAATATATATAAACCGTTTTTAAAACATCGAGAATAGAACATAATATAAGGAGGCTATTATATGAAAATACAGATTCTTGGCACTGGCTGTGCAAAATGTATTAAGCTTACTGAAAATGCAGAAAAAGCTGCAAAAGAAGTGGGAGTTGATTTTGAGATTGAAAAGGTGACTGACATCAATGAAATTATGGAGTTTGGCGTCATGTTCACCCCCGGTATTGCAATCGATGGTCAGGTAAAGAGTGTCGGCAAAGTGTTGTCTGTGGAAGAGATAAAGAAAATGCTTTAATGATGAGGGTTAAGGGGCCAAAGGATTCGAGAAACACTCATTTTGGGCTGCGCAGGTTGCTTAAACACTGGACAATTTTCAAATAGGGTCATGATTGAACTCGATAAATTGGGTGTTGGCAAGTGCTATTGTCTTGCCGATGTTGATGCAGACCTTTTCTGGGTTTGTAGAAAGCGCAAGGACTGCAAATACGATTTTGATTGACGGATATCCTGTTGCATGTGGTAAAAAAACATTAGAAAGGCATGGCGTTTAGACTACACATAATATTATGATAACAGGGTTCGTTATAAAAAAATCACAGTTTTAACAATGTTGAAGAGGTAAAAGGTATTGGAGAAGGTATTCAAAAGATTTCATTGCAAAGGTACAGGTATAATATATTGCAGGACATTGTTTTGAAATGGGTTGAGCAGAATAGGTATATTCTTAACATTATCATTGCGCTGGTAGCCGTTGGAATTGAAGTCTTATATAGTATCTGTGGCGACGCATGTTCTTATCTGAGTGGTAGCCTGTTTGGCATTGACTTGGAATATGTCGGCATTGCCTTCATGGCCATTGTTATCCTTCTTAGCATTCTGAAAAAAGACTTCCTCCTGAACATTGCCCTTTCCGCCGGGGCAGGGGTCGAAATCTATCTTGTAGGGTTCCAGGTGTGGTATGATACGTACTGCATATATTGTCTTGTATTTGGAGGTATGCTTATGATTATGTTTTTTTTGAATATGCGCAAAAATGAAATAAAAAATGCCATTATTTGCATGGCTGGCAGTCTCATCCTTTTTTCAATATTTTTTAAGGGTTCTGTCACACCTGTTTATGCAGCAGAAACGCTTGTGCCTTCCTTCGGGATCGGGAAGATTAACGTCAGACTTTATACGGATTATTTTTGTTCGCCCTGCAGGTCTATGGAAACGAAGGTAGAACCCATTCTCGAAGAACTGGTAAAACAAAACGCAATTAATCTTACTTTTATTGATACACCAATATACAAATATTCTGCCCTTTATGCTCGATATTTTCTTTACATAATGAATGCGAAGAAGGACTTTGACCTTGCGATTCTCGCTCGGTCAGTCTTGATCGGGGCAGTCCTTGAAAAGATAACAGACCAGGCCAAACTTGAGGAATATTTGAATAATAAGATGATAAAGTTTAAACCGTTTGAAGCAAAACCTACGTTTGATCGCTTGAATGATTTTCTGAAAAAAGACAAAATCAATGCAACTCCTACATGCGTTATCGAGCGGGATGAAAAATCAGAAAAGGTCTTGGGAGGACAGGAAATCATTGCAGCGCTTGAACGCCTGAAACAGGAACTGTTAAAAAAGGCAAAAAAATAATTATGAAAATTGGGGTATAATTTGAAAAAACTGCTTATAATTTTTGTGTTATTGTTAACAGGTGTGGTTATGTGTGGGTGCTACTCGGCATGTGTTGTGGTGCCACGTGAGGGGAGCAAAGAACCAGTTGTTATTCAGCATGGACAATAACATTTCGACCCTTTGAAACCAATAAAAAATGGGAGGCTATGGAGAAAGAAGGCATCAACATATCGAGCAACAAAACGAAAAGTGTTATGGATTTTCCAATATCCACCCTTGCCTTTATACCGCTTATTACCTTTTCAATGGCATATGGGCAGACAAATACTGGTAAACAGCAGGCAACAGCCAACAAAGTCCCTGCCGTTGCTAATAGACATAGGCGCAAAGCAGTGTATCCCCTGCAGGATAATGGCTCCAATATTGGAAGAACTGAAAAGAGACTACTCGGGCAGCGTTAAAGTTGAGTTTATCGATGTCTGGAAAAATAGGAATGTGGGACAGAAGTACGGGATTCGCGCCATACCAACCCAGACATTCTATAGCGCATCAGGAAAAGAACTTTACTGTCATCTTGGGTACATGTTGAGGGAACAAATAATTAGGTGTATTTAAGAGGTTGGAGGTTGAGGTAAAAAAGAATCAGAAGGAAAAGAAATAGTGGAACACCTTATTGTTGAGAGGATATGCGGTGTTTTGGTTATTATTGGGTGTGTCTTTCTGAATTTAAACCACTATTTAATATTTTTATATTTTTTATGAACATGAATAAGGAAAAACGCCTTGCTGTCACCTTTCTTGTAACGACTCTTATTCTTGTAGGTGAGGTAATTGGTGGCTATTTAAGCAACAGTCTTGCCCTTTTAAGCGATGCCGGGCATATGGTTACCGATGCCTTGGCAATAGCCCTGGGATTTGTTGCAGCATACATCAGCAAAAGACCATCTGACAGAAATGCCACTCTCGGTTATCAGCGGGTCGGTGTCCTTGCCGCGCTTATCAATGGCTTGAGCCTCCTTGTTATTGCCGTCCTCATTTTCCATGAAGCATATGAACGGTTTCTGTCTCCACATAACGTCGGTATCCCCGTTATGCTGGGCATAGCTGTCCTGGGCCTTGCTGGTAACCTTCTCATGATTTTTATCTTGGGCCACAACCATGAAGACCTCAACATCAAAAGCGTCTGGCTCCATGTCCTCGGAGATACCCTTTCTTCCGTAGGGGTGATCATCTCGGGTATTATTATATACTTTACAGGATGGGTGTATGCTGACCCCATTGCGAGCATTTTGATCGGCGGCATCATAGTATTGGGAGGCGTGAGGCTTGTACGCGACACGGTTTCGATCTTTCTCAATCTTACGCCTAAGGGGTTTAATGTTGAAACGCTCATAAACAAGATCAAAGACATACCCGACGTCATAGATATCCATCATGTCCATCTCTGGCCGGTTGCGCATGATAATATTGCCTTCAGCGCCCATATCCTGGTAAACGATCAGACCCTGAGCGAAGTTGAGAAAACGAAAAAAAGAATCGAGGATGTGTTGCATGAAAGCGGTGTTGATCATAGCACCCTACAGATCGAGTCAAGCAACGAAACATGTGACAATAATCTTTACTGCCAGGTAAATCATGAGAACAACAACGACGAACATAACCATGTGCACTGAAGCGAAAATCCTTTTCAACAAATGGAAGGAATATATAACTTGTTGCTGTCTAAGATTGTTGGAGTATTTCTGGGGGTTTAGGGGAAGATATTTTCAGCCCTTTTTTGTCCGAAGGCGTGGCGAGTGAGTAAAATACCTCGGCAAGATTTGCCATGTCTATATTGGTCGGGATGACTGGATTTGAACCAGCGGCCTCTTGCTCCCGAAGCAAGCGCTCTACACCATGCTGAGCTACATCCCGAATCCTTTAAGAATAACAGACTAATAAAAAAAATTCCATTGATTTTTACATACAGGCATGATAGTTATTCACTTTTTTCAGTAGGGGTTAACCATGATAGAAAAAAGACCTATTAAGATAACCGATCTTACATTAAGAGATGGTCACCAGTCGCTTTTTGCTACACGCATGAAGACAGAGGACATGCTTCCTGTTGCCGAAAAGATGGATAGTATCGGCTTTTACTCAATGGAGGTGTGGGGTGGGGCTACTTTTGATGTTATGACAAGGTTTCTCAACGAAAACCCATGGGATAGGGTGAGACTGTTAAAGAAAAGGATGCCGAACACTAAGTTGCAAATGTTATTAAGGGGGCAAAACCTTGTTGGCTACAGAAATTATGCTGATGATGTGGTAGAAGCATTCATCGAGAAGGCGGCAGAGGTAGGTATAGATATTTTTCGTGTATTCGATGCCCTTAACGATGAGAGGAACTTTATCGCTGCCTTCAGGGCAATTCATAAATGTGAAAGACATATACAGGGTGTGCTTTCCTATTCTCTTACAGAAAAGAGACTCGGCGGTCCTATTTTCAACGTAGGCTATTATGTAGATAAGGCAAAACGTATTGAAGACATGGGCGCCCACTCTCTTTGCATTAAGGATATGTCGGGTATTATTTCTCCATATGACGCATATGAGCTTATTTCTGCGCTTAAGAACAACCTAAAAATCCCCATCCATCTTCATACACACTATACAAGTGGTATGGCATCAATGTCATGTCTTAAGGCAATCGAGGCAGGCGTAGATGGTATAGATACGTGCCTTGCGCCTTTTGCATTGCGTTCTTCACATCCAGCAATAGAACCGTTCATCATTGCACTTAAAAACACACAATTTGATCCGGATTTTAACCTTGAGACAATTGCTGAAATAGATGAATATTTTGAGTCCATTATACCAAATTATATGTCATTTGCAGATAATACGAGATTTTCAGTTATTGACATAGGGGTTCTTATGCACCAGATTCCGGGAGGGATGATAAGCAACCTCGTAGGCCAGCTAAGGCAGGCAAAGGCATTGAACCGTCTTAAGGAGGTCTATGAAGAAATCCCCAGGACAAGAAAAGATATGGGATTCCCCCCACTCGTTACACCGACAAGCCAGATTGTGGGTGTACAGGCTGTCTTTAATGTTATCGCAGGGCGATACAAGATGATTTCAAAGGAGGTAAAAGACTATTTTTATGGTCTTTATGGAAAACCTCCAGTCGATGTAAATAAAGAAATCAGCGGTAAGGCGCTAAAAGGTTATGAAAAGGGTGAAATACCCATAGAAACAAGGCCTGGTGACATACTTGAACCTGAACTTCCGAAAGCAAGGGAGGCATTGAGGGATATAAGCGACAACATGGAAGATATCCTTATCTATGCGCTATACCCGATGACAGGTATGGAATTTTTGAAGAAAAAATATGGAATTCAATAATTTACATTTTTTGTTCTATTTTTATGTTGACATTTTCTGTTTATTCGTTTAGGAATTTTCAAAAAGAAAGGAGGTAGTGACATGCCAGCAAAAGTTGATGAAGATGCCTGCACAGGATGTGGAGCTTGCGCCGAGGTTTGCCCTGTCGACGCTATAACCGTTGATGATACGGCTAAAGTCGATGCTGAACTCTGCACAGAATGTGGTGCATGTACCGAAGAATGCCCGGTTGAGGCAATATCCCTGGAAGTTTAGGTTAACTTTCCCACAAAAATATAAAAGGGTGAGGCAGATTGCCTCACCCTTTTATTTATATTTCATAGTTTTGTTTATAGAGACTTTACGATTATCTCTGACAAGTCTAATGCCTTCATCGTTTCAACCTTATCTTTATCCTTTATTGCATCTTCCATCATAGTAAGACAATAAGGACAGGCCGTCACAACGGTATTCGCCGATATCGCTATAGCCTCATCCATCCTTGCATGGTTGATCCTCTTGTGGTGTTCTTCCATCCAGATCCTTCCACCACCACCACCACAACAGAAACTTCTATCATGGTTTCTTTCCAGTTCAACAAAATTTCCGTTTTTTACCTTCTTTATAGCATCTCTTGGCTGTTCAAAGACCCTGTTGACACGACCGAGATAGCATGGGTCATGGTATGTAATTGTCCCCTCTATTGATGGATTTACTGATATTTTACCTTCACTGATAAGCTTCCAGAGGAATTCTCCCTGATGATATACCTCAAAGTTTCCGCCTACCTGAGGATATTCGTTCTTCAGAGTGTGATAACAATGGGGGCAAGTAGTAATAATCTTTTTTATTCCGAGTTCATTGAGAAGTTCAACGTTGCCCTGCGCAATACCAAGGTATAGGTCTTCATTTCCGCATCTGCGCGCTGGGTCGCCACAACATGTCTCGTCCTGACCGAGTGTACCGAAAGAAATACCTGCTTTGTTGAGTATTGTCGAAAACGCCTTGGCAACCTTTCTATTTCTGTCATCAAGGGAAGCCACACAACCTACCCAGTAAAGATACTCAACCTCTTCCGCCGCCGCATTCTTTATATCAAGCCCTTCAACCCATTCTGTTCTTTGTCTCTTGCCCATACCGTAAGGATCGACCTTCTGTTGAAGGTTTTTGAACAGGAGTCTCGTTTCGGGTGTTGTCTTGCTCAAGGTTAGCGAAAGATATCTTCTCATTTCAATGTTTTTATCGAATACCGGTATTGAAACAGGACAGTTTACCTGACAGGCGAGGCATGCAGTACATGACCAAAGCGTTTCTTCTTGAATAATGTTGTCAATAATACCATCCTCGTTCTTAATGCCTGAGGTCGCCCTCTCCCATTCAGCCTTCAAATCCTGTATGAACTGCTTAGGAGAAAGCGGTTTTTCGGTCGCGTATGCCGGGCACAGATCCTGGCACCTACCACATCTCGTACATGCATCGAGGTCAAATATCTGTCTCCAGGTAAAATTTTCTATGGAGTTAATCCCAAATTCCTCTGCGTTCTCAAAGTCTTCAATAGGTGCTATAGCTCCGCGGGGTGTATCTTCAACACCTCTAAACATCATGTTTAAAGAAGAGGTGACGATGTGGATCAATCTCGAATATGCAATATATGCAATAAGTCCAAACGATATAAGCATATGGAGATACCAGAAAAACTTGTGCGTTATCTTTATGCCGTCCGGACTAAGTCCGAGAAAAAGATAGGAGGTTATCCAGCCAACAAAGCTCCAAACCTCAAAATCAGGTCTTGTCGATGCGATCCTCGCACCTTCAACCAGAAAACCTGTTATGAGAACAACAAGTATCCAGACCAGTGTAATTGCATCATCCGTTTTGTTGTCAAGTCTTGAAGGTTTGGTTACATACCTTCTCCAGATGGCCATCACAATACCTATTATCGCTACAAGACCTGCTGCATCGAGAACTGCAGAGAAAATCAGATAAAAACCGCCCTGTAAAATGTTTGCCTTGAAAAATGGTCTAACGATGTCATCCTGGAATGCGACAAGTGCAGTTCCAATGGCGAGAATCAAAAAACCCCAGAATATGAAAAAGTGCATCGTGCCAGGAAAAGATTCGCGCATAATCGATTTATGAAAAATTCCATTTTCGATAAAATAGCCTATCCTTTCCCACAACCTCTTTGAAAAATCAAAGGGTGCGCACTTGCCTTTAGCAAATTTCCACATGCTGTATCGTTTTTTCAGACCAACATAAAGAACAATTAAGGTTATCACCATTAAGGCATAGGTCAACCACCTTGCACCTCCACCCACATTCCAGAAGATTTCCCTTCCGATCTCCATATAAGCCTCCTAACAGGTTTGATTTGTTACAAATTTCACAATTGAATTTAAAATAAAATGGCCTATAAAATCAACATAAATTTGTCATAGTTCAGACAGCTTTGTTTTAATCTATCACTGAATGAATTTTTATGCAAAAACCTCTTGACACATATTAAACTGTTTTGGTAAAAATGTATACACATTCAAATGGCAAAATTAATCCTTATATTTTTTTCTGCAGTTTTGTTGAATTTAATGGCCTTGGGCACTGCTCATTCTGCACCGTTGGTACATACTGTAAAACATGGTGATAGCCTGTGCAGCATTGCAAAAAAATACAACATAAACGTTTATAAGCTGAAAAACCAAAACAATCTTAAAGTAAACAATTTGAGCATCGGTCAGCAAATCATTATAAAAAATGATTCAAAAGCTTCGACAAGTACTGAAAAGGCGCAAAGGACTACAGCAAAAAGATCAGCAAAGACAAAAAAAGAAACAAAAGTAGTGCAGGTTGTTGAGGCTGCTACAATAAACGATAATGATGAGTTCATCGAATACAGGACAAAAAAAGGCGATACAATCGATAAACTGGCTATCAAATACAATGTTGAAAAAGAAGATATTTTTGAAGCAAATAATCTGACAGGGAAACAGTTAAAGCCTGGAAAGATAATCCTAATTCCAAGGGCCGTTGAAGAGAAGGATCAGGATGAAGAATTTGTAACGTTTACAAAAAAGTCTATTAAAACATGGAAAAGCAACGAAGAAAAATACATGCTTGTTAAGGTGGCAAAGAGCTTCATCGGGGCGCCTTACAGATACGGCGGCGAAAGCGTAAGAGGCCTCGACTGCTCCGCATATGTAAAAAAGATATATGACATATTTGATGTTTCTCTTCCAAGAAGTGCAAGGGAACAGTTTCACGCAGGTGAAAAGATATCAAAAGAAGAGCTTGCAGTTGGTGATCTGGTTTTTTTCAGGACAAAAAGATATATCAAATACCCAACCCATGTAGGCATCTATATCGGTGACGGTCATTTTATCCACTCATCGTCAGGACAAAACAGGCTTGGCGTAAAAGTCGACTCCCTTTCGTCTGACTTTTATGGTAGGACATATGTAGGGGCGGTAAGGGTAAAAAAAACACCTGAGGAAAGCGCAGGATCATCAATTGGTACGTTTGAAAAGACCGTAGACAACTCCTGAATTAAAATCAATAAACCATACAGATACACCGTATAGACCTTAACGATGAAGAATGTGTACGATTGCAAACCGCAATTAGGTATATATAATTGTTTATTCCTTTCCCATAAA
>MWEV01000078.1 GCA_002071245.1 Deltaproteobacteria bacterium ADurb.Bin026 | reverse complement strand
GACATACGGCGGTATAGCACCTGATGCCTATGTAGAATGGTTTCTTCCACGGAGCGAACAGTTTTTAAGGGTTCTTAAACCCACCGGCACATCTATATTGAAATTATTGAACCCTTGGGACACAGAGCAAAAGAAAGAAACGAAGAATTTTTAAACGAATATGCAAAGGTAATAAACAAGCTTACCCGTGAATTCTCAACAGAATACTGCGACCAGAATGGATCAATTTTGTGGGAAAAACTCGTCAAATTTAATTCAGGAAAATTATCCAACGAGTAGAAGTAGCCAATCAGCCATAAAACAACCTCTGGCTTATTATGTCGTTGGGAAGATATGGGGACGCCCTTTTCGGTCTTATTATTTTTTTATGTTTACCCATTCATAATAGGCTTTCATTGTGCCACGGAAGGCACGTATAGGTGCAGCACGGTACCCTTCATCATACAATTGCCTGTCTTTGTTTTTGTCACACCAATACAGTCAGGAGGGAATAGGTTAGTCGTTGACATATGGCGTCTCCTTCAACGCGTCATAAATTTTGTTTAATGTGAGGTATAACAGATAAAAAGATTGATGTACAAGATGTGGAATGGATTTTTTAAATCTTTTTGAGCCATTTTTCTAAGCGTTCGCACCCCAATTTAAGCATATCAAGGCTATTGGCATAAGAAAACCTTATGTGAGAACCTGCCTTGTAGGCGCCAAAGTCATATCCCGGGGTGAGGGCGACCCCTGCCTCAACGAGTGCCCGTTCGGCAAATTCCATGCTGTCGATTCCCCACCTGCTTATGTCTGCATATATATAAAAGGCGCCTTCAGGGTTATAAGGTATATTGAAGCCAATGCCTTTAAGTCTCGGAATCATAAAATCTCTTCTTTCTTGGTATGTCTTTCTCATTGCTTCCAAATCTTCGTTTACGTTGAAGGCCTTTAATGCTGCATATTGTGATATAGAGGGAGGTGATATAAAAACGTTCTGTGCAACCTTCTGAATTGGTCTTATCAGTTCCTCCGGCACAACCATCCATCCGAGCCGCCATCCTGTCATTGCATGTGTCTTGGAAAAACCATTGATAACTATTATGTCATCAGAGACTGTAAGCGCTGATCTTGGTCTTTCTTTGTAGTATAGACCATTGTAAAGTTCATCCACAATGAGGACTTTGCCTTTTGAACTGATGTAGCTATGTAAACCTTTCATGGTTTCTTCTCTGTAAATATTTCCTGTGGGGTTTGCAGGTGTGGATATAAGCAGGATATCAGGTGGTCTTTTTAAAACATCGAAATGTTCAACCGTAACCTCAAACGACGATTTTTCATCGACCGGAATCGGAACGATCTTCGAGCAAACTATAAGCGCAAAATTTTTGTAGCAGGGATAACCAGGGTCGGAGACTGCCAGCACCCTTCTGTTGTCCAGTAAAACCGCGCATAGCAGTAGAAATGCACCTGATGTGCCATTTGTGATAATAACCCGCTCGTTAGATATATGTACCCCATCTATTTTATAATACTGCTGTGCAATTGTTTCACGCAATTCCTGGATACCGAGGCTGTGGGTGTAAAACGTTTTATTATTGCGTATTGCGTCGATGGCAGATTCATTTATTGCGGAGGGTGTACCGAAATCAGGTTCACCAACCTCCATATGGATGATGTGCTTACCTTTTCTCTCAAGCTCTTTAGCCTTTTCGAGCAGTTCCATCACATAGAATGGGGATATTTTATCAGAGCGACTAACTGTTGAGGTGTGTTTTTTATTCTTCATTGCTTACGGCTTATGCTTGACGATTGATAATTTGTGTTATAAACCATGATGCCAATTTAACAGAAGTGATGTTTCTTGTCAAAGGTAGATGTGGATTTTCAGGAGGCAATTTATTGTGTTTTATGGTTTGTTATAGTAGTTTTTCATAGGATCATGCGCATGCAAACAATCGATATACATACACATGGTATTGCCGGCTTTGATACACGCTCCAAAGACACAGATGCCATACTCAAAATAGCTGAAATACAAGCTTCTTATCGTGTGGATGCCATCATCCCTACTATATATTCGGCACCTATCCATATCATGAGGGAAAATATGGCGATAGTTAAAATGGCGATGGATATGCAGAAGGCTCACCATAAAAAACCAATATTGGTTGCAAGTATTATTGGTGTTCATCTCGAAGGTCCTTTCCTTAATCCTTCATATTGTGGGGCGCTTGACCATTGTTCGTTTTTAGAGCCTGACATAAAAACGTTTGAAGAACTGGTAGATGGCTTTGAGGACATGGTCAGGATTATAACTATAGCCCCCGAATTGGATGGTTCAACAAAAATTATAAAAAACGCAAGAGATAAAGGCGTGAAGGTGGGTATGGGGCATTCGAATGCTACATATGCAGAGGCCGAAGCCGGCTACAATGCAGGCGCAGAATCTATAACGCATATCTTTAATGCGATGAGGGGCATCCATCACCGCGAGCCTGGCATTGCAGGATTTGGATTGTTGCATGCTGGTGTATATACTGAGGTTATTGCAGACCCCTACCATCTTCATCCGGAAACAATAAAATTGATTTTCCGTGTCAAAAATCACAGCCGAATCATCATTATCTCAGATTCAATCAGGGATACCAACTGTACACGGTTTCCCGATGGTAAACAAAATATGGCTGACAGTAATGGTTTTAAAATCACCCCTTCTCAACGGAATGGTATTTTGCAAGGCGGCTCCATGACAATCACGGAATCGACCCAGCGTCTTGTCGGTATGGGTATTGACGCTAAAACCGTCAGACGATGTATAACCGAGAACCCTGCAACGTATCTGGATATTGATGAAAAATCAATTTGTGCATAATTCACAATGTTAAAAATGGGCTACAGCAAGGGGTTGAGGGAAGGTATTGGGCTAAATTTTATGTTTGAAATGTTATACTTATTAGGCTAATTTAATGTGCATGGATGGACAATCATCGAACAACGAAAGATATACGCCGCTTTTTGTTTGTATTGTTGCGATTTTTACAACATGCCTGATAGCGTCAAACATAACCGCGGTAAAAATAATAAGCGTTTTTGGACTTGTGATTCCAGCCGGCGTCATTATATTTCCCATGAGCTATATATTCGGCGATGTCTTTACGGAGGTATATGGCTATCACAATACCCGTATTGTTATCTGGCTGGGTTTCTTTTGTAGTCTTGTTTTGGTGACTACGATCTGGGTCGGACAGATTCTTCCTGCGGCACCCTTTTGGGATGGCCAGGCCGCTTATGAGCGTATATTAGGGTATACCCCGCGTTTGCTTGTGGCCTCTTTCATAGCATACCTTGTCGGTGAGTTTGCAAATTCATTTGTCCTTGCAAAGATGAAAGTTGCAACAAACGGGAGGTTTCTGTGGGCGCGAACTATTGCTTCTACCCTTGTGGGGCAGGCGCTTGATTCAGTAGTTTTTGTACTGATTGCATTTATCGGAACGATCCCGATAAATGTGCTTTCAGGCATTATTGTTACACAGTGGCTTGTTAAATCAGCATATGAGGCAATGCTGACCCCACTGACTTACCGAGTTGTAAATTTTTTGAAGCGTCGCGAAGGGATCGACGTATATGACCGCACCACGCGTTTCAACCCTTTTTTGATCAGCCATTCTTGAATGTAATGGTGACAGAGGAACAGGCGCTTTAGTCTTGTTGGGTTTTGAACGTTGAGTTTTTTAGATTTAAGATTTTATGTATAAAGCATCTTATAGTTTGTGTATTTTTTAGTATGCGAGGAAGGATATGGCAGTAATTAAGAGTGCCATCGAGCTTGCGATGGAGAGGACAAAGAACATTGTCTTGGGTGATGAAGAAAAAAAGGTTTTGGCAGGGAAAGAGGCTGATAATAGATTGAGGTCTATTGTTAGACGCTTTTTTTCGGGCATAACAGACATTGATGGTGTTAAGAAAGAGATTGATGGTTATGATGTGGACAGGAACCTTAAAAGGTCAGTCGTGATCGATATACTGTTAGAAAATTTTGACATCAGAAATGAAAGATTGTTTGATTTGTTTGATATCGTATGCAGCGACCTTGATGATTCCCTAAAGGCTGAATTGGAGATGTTGAAAAAAAGATTTGCTGAACAGATGGAAAGGAAAGAGATTTTAATCAGAAGAGAAATCATGGAACGACTTGAAAAGGATGGCATTTCTGGCGATGGACTGGATTTGAATGTTGGGGCATGGACTGAATGGGAGGCTGGATTAAAAGAGATTCAAACCGTCTTTAAGGACCGCTTTGCCGAGTGGAAAAAGAAGTTGGTAAAATCATGAATGGCGCTGAGATCATTTTAAAAACTGCAAGCCAGGCAGGCATAAAGGTGTGTTTTGCAAATGCTGGTACTACCGAGATACCCCTGCTGTGTGCATTTGATTCGATGCAGGATATCAGGACAATTCTTGGGTTATTTGAAGGTGTTTGTACAGGTGCTGCAGATGGATACGGCAGGATGCTCGATATGCCCGCTATGACCTTGTTGCATCATGGGCCAGGCTTTGCCAATGGCATTGCTAATCTCCACAATGCAAGACGCGCCCGGACACCTCTTTTAAACATTATAGGTGACCATGCAACATGGCACCGTCATGCCGATGCCCCATTGACAATGGATATTGAAGCCTTGACAGGTAGCGTGTCGAGTTGGTTTAAAAACTGTGATTCAGTCGAAGCCTTATCAGAGGATGTGGCTGATAGTATTAACGAGGCGTTGTACGGCGCCATATCAAGCCTGATTGTGCCGCACGATATCCAGATGGATAGCGTGGAGCATCCTGAAATTATAACAAAAAGGTTTATGTTTAAACCATTCGATACAGATGGGGTTGAAAATGCTGCACAGCTTTTGAGAAAAGGTGGAAAAATCGCTATGATTTTAGGCAGCAGGGCGCTGAGAAGGCGGGGTATGGAGGTGGCTGGGCGCATCAGTGCGGCTTCAGGATGTGATCTATTTGCAGGTTCATTCCCTGGTTTTATGGAGCGGGGAGCGGGACTTCCCAATGTGGTGCGCATCCCTTATTTTCCTGAAGGCGCGATCCAAATGATGTCACAATATGAAACGGTGATTCTGGTTGGCTCGGACGAGCCAGTTACGTTTTTTGGTTATGATGGTGTGCCAAGCCGTATTCTAAGAAATGAACAAAAAAAGATCTCAATAGGAATGGGTAATGAGGATGCTGTTGGTGCAATAGAATATCTGGCAGAGTTACTGAAGGTCTCAAAAAACATGTTTTCATCCGATAAAGTTTTGACAAAATTGAATTGTCCATCATTGCCTAGCGGGGCATTGACCCCTGAAAAGGCATGTGTTGTTGTTGCAGCAATTCAACCTGAATACGCTATAATTGTCGATGAGGGTCTTACCTCTGTGATGACCTATTATCCGCTTACAGCAGGTTTACCGCCGCATAGTATGATGACGATTGCGGGCGGCTCAATAGGATATGGAATGCCTTGCGCGGTTGGTGCTGCCATTGCTTGTCCTGATAGACCCGTTATAAATATTCAGGCGGATGGTAGTGCCCTTTATACATTGCAGGCACTATGGACGCAAGCACGAGAATCCTTGAATGTCACGACACTTTTGTGTGCGAACAAGAGTTACAATATCCTAAAGATTGAATATGAACGTGCAGGCGTTAAATCCCCAGGACAAAACGCACAATCACTCGTTGAACTGGATAATCCTTCTATCAATTGGGTCAAGCTATCTGAAGGTTTTGGCGTGCCGGCTGTAACAGTGGATTCAGTTGAAGCGCTTGCGAAAGAGCTCACGGTGGCGCTGGTAGAACCTGGACCGCATCTGATAGAAATGGTTTTATAACACATGGAATAGCGCAAGGCTTTTATCCAAAGCCGTCTACCAGCTTCTATCAGAGCTTTTTTGAGCCATTAATTTAAATTCACTTTACGCAAAAAACAGTTAGAGGGGGCGTAGGGATCAACTTAGAAGAGATATACAATCAGGAGAAAAATAACCTTTCGCAACTCATCACCAATGACCCCGTAGAATTTGTCCACAGATATCGTAACAAAAAAGACATTGAAATCGCGGGGTTTCTTGCATCACAGTTTGCTTATGGAAAGATTGATGTATTCAAGAAGTTTCTTGAAAACATGTTTTTGTGCATGGGGGATAATCCTTATGATTTTATTGCAAATGGAAATTTTGAACAATTGAAGGGCTTGTATTACCGATTCCAAAAGGGAGACGAGATTATTCAGTTGTTTAATGTATTGAAAAGGGTGTTGAATGATTTTGGCAGTATTGGAGATATGGTAAGACATTTTTATAAAAAAGATGTAAGGAATGCCCTCTGGAAGGCAAGGGACTATCTTTTTGAGGAAAGCGATGACCTGAAATTCTTTTTTCCGAAATCATTGCCTTCAAATCCAATGAAACGATG
>MWEV01000077.1 GCA_002071245.1 Deltaproteobacteria bacterium ADurb.Bin026 | reverse complement strand
TACCATAATTCATTATACATGATTTATACAGATTTGCAACAGATTAATGTCATGGAATATTTCAGGGTTGTCAATCCTTATCAAAACTAATCCACTATTTTCACCAATTTTAGTCCACCCATTGTTTTTATAAACTTTTGATTCTTTTCATGTTTTTTATTGCCCCTTCTTTTTCCCCATCATTTTGATGTATAATGCTTTTCCCTTGAATGAAGAAGGGATAGCAGTGATGTAATAGTCTGTCCAATATGGCGGCAGCTACCACATCATCGGCAAAGATATCCAATCATCCGTAATAAGAAGATCGATTAAAGGAGGTCCTTCCTCTGCCATTTACCCATTAATGTATTGTAACTATTATTTTTAGTGGCGAATGTATCATTTCATGAAGACTAACTGATGCATAAAAAAGGTTTGTCCGGGAAGACCCAGAGAAAACCCTTCCCGGACAACAACAACCCGCATCAAAGCTACAATGTGCCTCAATGCATCTGCTCTATGATGCGTTTTGCCCTTCTCTTTTCATAATCTTTTTATCTTTTTTTCTGCCTTTATTAATTGTCCCAGCAACAAATACGGCGATAATTCCAAATGCCGCAATGATTACGACCACGGTCATTATTATTTCAAAAGTAATGATTGGTTGCATCCTCTTTAAGCCATATTATAAGCTCACGTTCTTTTTTTCTGTAAAATACGTTACATTAATGCTATTTTTAAAGAAAAGGCGGGTGTTTATGGCAGAATATTTTCCAGATTCTCCTTATGTAGTTGATAATGTAGGCGGTTTTTCTGAGGAATTAATGCTTCTGCTTTCAACATCGGCTACAAAAAATTATAATCCAGGCGAAATAATCTATCTTCAGGGTGAACCAAGTAAATATTTTTATTTTCTCAAAGACGGTAAGGTAAAGGTTAGCATATTTAAGGAGGATGGATCTGAAAAGATCCTTGCCATCCAAGAAAATAATACGTTTTTCGGTGAAAGCGCAGCCTTTGACCGATATCCATATTTTGCCACGGCAACAGCAATGCTTACATCGAGGGTTTGCTGTATTAAAATTGAAGACGCAGAAACGCTTATACAAAAACATCCTCGCATTTCATTCCTTATAATAACCTCAATAATCAGAAAATTGCGACTACTCGGGTTGCAGGTTGAAGACCTGACTTTTCTTGATGCCCAAAAAAGGGTTGTCCATATCATCCTTAAGCTTCTTGACGAAGTTGGATTTTCTACAAAAGACGGTATTGTAATAGAGAAGAGGTTGACACACGAAGACCTGGCAAGCCTGACAGGTCTGTCAAGGGTGACCGTCACAAATGTTTTAAATTATCTTGAAAAATTGAACCTAATATCCAAAGGGCGACAAAAGATCATGATTATAAACAAAGACAAGCTGTCTTCATTGATGGAAGAACCCACATAAAGCGCGAGAAAATGATTCGTTGTCTATATATATTTGTGTGTATGTTTCTGGTTTTGGTTGCATTCTGCAATGAAACTGCTGCCATATCCCTGAAAACAATTACATTCACAACAAAGAACAGCGTGTGGTCAAAAAATTTTGAAATATTTACAGACATGATTGAAAAAGAATCGGATAGAACGATTACGTTTCAATTCGTTGGTGGACCTGAGTCTATACCGCCCTTTGAGCAGATCGAGGCTCTAAAAAATGGTGTTGTTGATGTTGCCTTGCTTCCTGGCGCATATTTTGTTCCACAACTTCCCGAGGCAGATACAATGAAACTTTCGCCTTATTTACCCTGGGAAGAAAGGGACAAAGGAATCTATCAATTTTATCAGGGTCTTATAAGTGATAAACTCGGTATATATTACCTTGGAAAGATTACCGGCGGGACCAGATATCATTTTTACCTTAAAAAACATATTAAGAAACCCGACTTTAAGGGGCTCAAGATAAGGGTAACCCCAATCTATGAGCCCTTTGTAAGGGCACTGGGCGGGACAGCGGTCACACTGGCCCCGGGCGAATTATATATAGCCCTTGAAAGAGGGGTGGTCGATGGTTTCGGTTGGCCATCGATTGGCGTAACTGACCTTGGCTGGCATGAAGTCATTAAATATGTTGTATATCCGGGTTTTTACCAAACCGATGTGTGTATCCTCATAAACCTCAAAACATGGAATAGGCTCGACAGTAATGCAAAAAGATTGTTCCATAGCGTTATTGAAAAAACAGAAAGGCATAGCTATGAATTATCGCAACAGATGGCAAATGATGAAAAGGTATTTTTAAAAAATAGAGGCATAGGTGTAATAAATTTTTCCGGCGAGGAAGAGGAATATTATCTGAAAAATGCTGACAAAGCTGCTTGGGATAGAATAAGTGTGAAAAGCCCTTCAAACGCCTTAAGGATCAAACAACTTTTTAAAAAATGATTTATTTGCAACCATGGTAAATATGTCAAGACTATTGAACTGTATTATCAGCAAAATGGCAATGGTTTCCGGCTTTTTAATCCTCTTTATCATGTTTTCCATATGCACCGAGGTAGCAATGCGGCAAATCTTGAACAAACCGCTAATGTGGACTGTGGAGATTTCTGAATACCTTCAGGTCTATATAACCTTTTTGGGCGCTGCATGGGTTTTAAGAAAAGATGGGCATGTTAGGCTCGACGTTCTCTTAAACAATATAGGCAGTGACAAGAGAAAAATCCTATATTGCCTGTCAAGCGTTATAGGTGCGCTGACGGTTTTATTGATATCTTTTTTCTCCGGGTGGACAGTTTATGAGCAGTTCAATCTTAAAACTCCCGTCATCAAGGCGCTTGAGATACAAAAATGGATAATACTGATGCCTTTGCCAATAGGTTCTTTTTTTATGTTCATTGAATTTGTTGTCAAAATATTTTCAGCGGATAGCGAAAACAAATGATAGAATGGTGGTCAATTCTCCTGTTTTTTTTCATCAGTTTTTCCATCCTCATTTTTATTGGGGTACCTGTTTCATTTTCTTTTCTGTTTATAAACGTTATTGGTTCGTTTATTTTCATGGGTGGCGTTCAAGGTGTTAAGCAACTCTCTTTGAGCATTTACAGTGCACTCTCCAACTTTACAATCACCCCCATCCCTCTTTTCATCCTTATGGGAGAGATCATCTTTCAATCAGGCATCGCCTTCAAAGCCTTAAATGTCATAGATAAGTTTTTTGGGAAGATACCGGGCAGATTGAGTATACTTTCTGTTGCTGCCTCGACGTTTTTTTCCGGGCTTACAGGTTCGGCAATAAGCAATACCGCATTGCTCGGTTCAATACTGATCCCGGAAATGAAGAAAAAGGGATATGGAAAGCCATTTATTATAGGCCCAATCATCGGTTCAGGGGGTCTTGCCATGATGATACCTCCAAGCGCACTTGCCGTAGTGCTTGGCTCTGTTGCCCACATCTCCGTTGCGGGCATACTTGTGGGGAGCATATTGCCCGGACTTATCATGGCATCTCTATATACGTTGTACATAATAACAAGGGCATTGATTCAGCCATCTCTTGCCCCCGCATACGAATCACAAAAACATAGCAAAACCACTATCCTGAAAGAATTTTTCTTGTTTGTCTTACCTCTTTTTTCCGTTGTCATACTTGTCATCGCCCCTATCTATTTTGGTGCGGCGACACCTACAGAATGCGCGGCACTGGGATGTCTTGGATCGCTTGTGTTATCAGCCTTTTATAAAAAGCTGAATTTGGCAATCTTAAAGAAATCATTGGAGGTCACTACAAAAATTAGTTGTATGATATTTCTCATTATTGCCGGCTCCGTTGGCTTCGGTCAAATAATCTCTTTTACAGGTGCAGGAAACGGCATGACCTTGTTCATGTCTTCCCTTTCGATTTCAAAAACAACGTTAATTATTTTAACGATAATCATAATGCTGATTCTTGGATGTTTCATGGATCAGATAGCCATGATGATGATAACACTGCCCCTTTTTATGCCTCTGATTCATCAGTATCAGATTAATCCGGTGTGGTTCGGAATAATCATGCTTATTGCAATGGACATTGGGTTTACATCCCCGCCCTTCGGCCTTCTGCTTTTTGTATTTAAAGGCATCGCACCCGATGATATTTCAATGCCGGACATATACAAAGCCGCCATCCCCTTTATTCTGTGCAATCTAATAACAATCATTCTTATTTTAGTGTTTCCCAACATCGTTCTTTATGTGACAGATATCGTAAAACACTAAACCTGTTATTTTGCATATGAATTATTGATAAACGGGGAAAAAAGATGTTGGATTGTGCTGTTAAAGCCATGCGGACCTATTCCTTGGGCTTTTATGAGGTTTGGAAGGTTTATGCGTACATCGTGTCCACCTCCGGCTTTCTCAACAATGAAACATGACTCTACTTGTTCAAACATAGGGACGTCATTTAACCCATCACCAATGGCAACCGTGAAAACCTCTTCATATTTTTTGCGGTATAACCCTGTCAAGATAGAAACTGCCTTTCCTTTATCGTTGTCCCCAAGCAGATGGTAAATCTTCCCTTCGGTCTTTTTTAGTCCCATTTTGTGTATTTCATCAAAGAGCGCTTCTTTGTCATGCGTATTGCCATAGAAAAAAAATGGTTCATCGAAATCCCTGTTTTTCGACATTGTGGCCTGTTGTACGTCCAACCCCATGGTTTGGGCAACATCTTCGATGGTCATGTCTCCAAACCCTTTTACTGAAAAGCCCTTTGTGTGTAATTCATTTAATGCATTTCTCAACCGCAGATAAGAAGTCCCGAGTCGTAAAAAAACATAATCATCCAAAAAGTCCGTTTTCCCGAGTGTATTTATTGCAACATCGTTGAAATAGCCCTTCGGTATAAATATGCCCCCACCGTTTTCTGAAACAAATGGATCATAATTGTTCATCTGGCGCCTGTAGTATTCTATCTCACTTCTTGTCTTGCTTGAACAAAAAACCAGTGGAATCTGATTCTCTTTTATAAGCCTCAGGGCAGGAAGCGCTGCCAAAAACGAATAATTGTCATCAAGCAGCGTGCCATCCAGATC
>MWEV01000076.1 GCA_002071245.1 Deltaproteobacteria bacterium ADurb.Bin026 | reverse complement strand
TCAAATGGTGGAGGCGGTGGGAATCGAACCCACGTCCAAAAAAGAAGACCTCAAAGAGCCTACATGCTTAGTCAGTGTTTTTAATCTCAAACGGTGAAACACCCGCTGACAGGTTTTTCATCGTTCCAGCCTATAAATTTCACCCAGTCCTATAGGCTTCAGACTGGACTATCCTGCTTGTATCACACCATACACGGACTTGAAGCAGGCAGAAAGTCCGGATGATGTAGCCGCCTTATGCGGCTAGTGCGTACTCAAAAGAGTCTGCAGTTGTGTTTATATCCGCTTATTTGCGGGTAAGCAGTAACCCGACATGCCTCTTTGACCCTTGCTTCCCTGTCGAAGCCAGTCGCCCCCTTATTGTTTTAGTATGGAGGGTAAAACATTCAGTAAATAGTGAAACAAATGAACCTCCATACTGATCTTTCTTTATCTCAATCTCATTTCCCTTTCGTTGATACGTTTTTCATCTTTACGTTTAATGCTTTCCCTTTTATCATAAAGAGTTTTGCCTTTTGCAAGTGCAATTTCCGTTTTTGCCCTATTCCTTTTATCAAAATACATAGAAAGCGCAACCAGTGTATAGCCTCTTTCTTTAACCTTGCCAAAAAGCCTGCTTATCTCTCTTTTGTGCATCAGAAGTTTTCGCTCCCTCTTTGGTTCATGGTTGTATATATTGCCGCACGAATAAGGGCTTATATGGGCATTCACAAGAAATAGTTCACCACCTTTGATTTTAGCAAAACTGTCCTTTAGATTTGCCTTTCCTTCACGAAGGGATTTGACCTCTGTCCCGGTAAGAACAATCCCGGCCTCGAAGGTTTCTTCAATATGGTATTCATGGTATGCCTTCCTGTTTGTACAAATCGTTTTCATAAGTCTATTATAACACAGATACGATTCTTTTTAAAGTACCACAGGAAATCAGGGATATTGCGGCGGCGTCTTCAGCCCGAGTGTTTCTTCGATGCCGATAGCCACGTTCATATTCTGTATGGCTTGACCCGAGGCACCCTTGATGAGATTGTCAATAGTTGAAATAATAACGATTCTGCCGTCTTCAAAAGTCTTAAGGCCTATATCACAGAAATTTGAAAAACGCGTAAACCTTGTATCAGGATAAACCCCTTCATCCATAATTCTGACAAATGGTTCATCTTTATAAGTTTTTTTGAACAAATCCAAAATGTCTGACGTTTTATAAGGGTTTTTAAGTCTGCTGTAAGTCGTTGAGAGGATTCCTCTATTCATTGGTAACAGATGTGGTGTAAACATGACCTGCAGGTCTTGATATTTATTCACTTCTTTTTGTATTTCTGGTTCGTGTCTGTGAAGACCAACGTTATAAGCCCTGAAACCCTCAGATACCTCACAAAAGAGGCTCCCTATCTTTGTATCTCTTCCCGCCCCGCTCACACCGGATTTTGAGTCAATAAAAATGTCACCGCTCAAAAGACCTTCTTTTAAAAGCGGATAAAAGGCCAATATGGCAGAGGTTGGATAACAGCCTGGGTTTCCTATAATTTTTGCACCCCTGATCTTGTCTTTGTATAGTTCAGGGAGACCAAAAACAGCTTGCTTCGCAAGTTCGGGCGCTATATGTTTTATATAGGTTTTTTCATAAATCGATAGGTCTTCGAACCTGAAATCTGCACTTAAATCAATCAGTACAGATTTATCGTTAAAGAGCGTTTTTGCCGTTGCCATTGAGGTACCATGGGGAAGGCACAGGAAATATACATCACACTTATCACCGTGATCATCGTCTGTTGGAACGAGCGTTTCCTCGAATAGCCCCCTAAAAAGCGGAAATATATCAGATATCCTTTTTCCTTTATAGGTATTCGATGTAACAAGTGTGATCTTTACGAGCGGATGATTTATGAGTAAAGAAATAAGGGCTACCCCTGTATAGCCAGTAGCCCCTATAATACCAACATTCAACATAGAAGGATTATCTCTTTGAGAACTGGAAGCTGGCCCTTGCAGCCTTTTTGCCGTATTTCTTCCTCTCTTTTGCCCTCGGGTCCCTTGTGATTAATCCCTGCTTTTTTAGAGTCGTTCTCAGCCCTGCATTGAATTCAAGAAGTGCTTTTGCTATGCCATGAGCCAATGCCCAAGCCTGAGCCGGAATTCCACCACCATAGATGGCTGCAACTACATCGAATTTTCCTGCATTGTCAGTCAGCAACAACGGTTTATTAACCATTATTTTTAACTCTTCAACAGGAAAATAGTCATTGAGAGCCCTGCCGTTGATCAGAAAGTTTCCTTCACCTTGTTTTATCCACACCCTTGCTACTGCAGTCTTTCTTTTACCGGTAGCGTAGTACCTCTTTTCAGGCACCTTGTACCTCCTTTATATCTAATTCCTTTGGCATTTGAGCTTTATGGGGATGGTTGCTCCCCTTATAAACCTTTAATTTTTTAAGCAATTGTCTCCCAAGTATATTCTTAGGAAGCATACCTTTTACCGCAATTGTTATAACGTCTTCCGGTTTTTTTTGAAGCATGGTTTTTGCGTTAACCACCTTCAGACCGCCTGGGTAACCACTGTGTCTTTCGTAAGACTTATCATTTAATTTGTTACCGGTAAGTTTAACCTTTTCTGCGTTAACAACGATGATGAAATCACCTGTATCGGCATGTGGCGTATATGTTGGTTTGGTTTTGCCCCTAAGTATCGCGGCTACCTGCGCTGCCAGCCTTCCAAGAACAACCCCTTCGGCATTTACCAGGTACCAATTTTTGGTTATTTCGCCTTCTTTAGGAAAATATGTTTTCATAAAAGCTTCACCCTGTCAAAAATTTGCTTAAATTAATACATTTTACGTGTCTAAGTCAAGCAAAACTTTCCTTTATTTCTACTTGAGCCCATAGAGTGGTGTTTTTTGAATGGATTAAAAAACCTCAAGGAAAATTTTATGTTATGATTTCGCTAAAACAAAATGCATGGCGTTAATCCCGTTAGTCTTAAATGACCGCATCTTGTGGTATCAACTTTAATCATTGATAACAAAGGGGTTTTATGTTAAAAAGATATGTTGTGAAAAATCCGAACACGAACCCCTTGAACAGGAACCTTTTTATCTGGCTATTCATAGTACTTTTCGGTCTTTTTATATTTAACATATACTACAAGCCAAAAAAGGCTTATGATATGGTCATTTTTAGCGATTTTATCGAGGCAGTTCAGTCTAACAACATCATCTCTGTAACGATTCAAGGCAAAAACATTATCGGAACATATAAAAACGGTAAAGAGTTTAAAAGTTATGCCGCTGATGACCCTGAACTTGTGAAAATGCTAAGAGAGCATGGCATAAGGATTAATGCAAAGCCGGAAGAGGATTCTGGAATGTGGCAGAATATTTTTATTTCATGGTTTCCTATGCTCCTTTTGATTGCAGTATGGATATTTTTCATGAGACAGATGCAGTCAGGTGGTGGAAAGGCTATGGCATTTGGTAAAAGCAAGGCAAGGTTGTTCACGAATAAGGATAACAAGGTTACATTTCAAGATGTTGCAGGTGTCGAGGAGGCCAAAGAGGAACTGGAAGAGGTTATAGAGTTCCTTGTTGATCCGAAAAAGTTTACAAAACTCGGTGGTAGAATTCCCAAAGGGGTGCTTCTTGTAGGGCCACCTGGGACAGGAAAAACCTTACTTGCAAGGGCAATAGCCGGGGAAGCGAATGTGCCATTTTTTAGTATAAGCGGTTCAGATTTTGTCGAGATGTTTGTAGGCGTTGGCGCATCTCGCGTCAGGGATCTGTTCAACCAGGGCAAAAAGAGTGCCCCATGTATAATATTTATCGACGAGATAGATGCCGTTGGTAGACATAGGGGTGCCGGTTTGGGTGGAGGGCATGACGAGCGTGAACAGACCTTAAATCAGCTTCTTGTTGAGATGGATGGCTTTGAGTCCAATGAAGGTGTTATTGTGATGTCAGCAACGAACAGACCCGACGTGCTTGATCCGGCTTTGTTGAGGCCTGGCAGATTTGACAGGCAGATAGTTGTTTCTACACCCGATGTAAAAGGTCGTGAATTGATTTTAGGGATTCATACACGTAAGACAGTTCTTGCTAAAAATGTAGATCTTTCGATTATAGCAAGGGGCACGCCTGGTTTCTCAGGCGCAGACCTGGCGAATCTTGTTAACGAGGCTGCCCTTATGGCAGCGAGACGTGGAAAAAAAGAGATCGAAATGGATGACTTCGAGCATGCCAAGGACAAGGTTCTAATGGGCGTTGAACGCCGCAGTATGATAATACCCGTGCAGGAGAGAAAAAATGCAGCTTACCATGAGGCGGGCCATACACTTGTTGCCAAGATGTTACCAAATGCAGACCCCATACACAAGGTCACAATAATCCCGCGTGGGAGGGCGCTCGGTATAACACAGCAGCTCCCCATTGACGAAAGACACACCTACTCAAAGGAATATCTACTCGATAACATTACCATTCTACTTGGTGGAAGGGTGGCAGAGGAACTCGTGTTGAACCACATGACCACAGGGGCCGGGAATGATATTGAAAGGGCTACGGCAATTGTCAGAAAGATGGTATGCGAATGGGGTATGAGTGAAAAACTGGGACCACTGAACTATGGAAAAAATGAGGAACATATTTTTCTTGGAAGAGAAATTGGAAGAAATAGAGATTTCAGTGAAGATACCGCACAAGAGATTGATCAAGAATTAAGAAAAATTATCACAGATTGTTATAATAGGGCTAAGGGTATTATTGTTAATAACATGGATACATTGCATGCTCTGGCAAATGCGCTTCTCGAGAAAGAGTCCCTCGATGGCCTTGAAATCGACAAAATAATAGGGGAAATCAATAATGAAGCGGGTGATAGCGCGCTGCAATAGACCGCTTATCATGGGTATCCTGAATGTCACGCCCGATTCCTTTTTTGACGGCGGGAAACACAATACAATTGAAGAAGCCGTAAAACATGCACTTTTAATGGTCGATGATGGTGCAAACATTATAGATGTAGGTGGTGAATCAACAAGACCATTCTCTGAGCCTGTTTCGGTAGAAGTGGAGTTGGAAAGGGTTATACCCGTCATAGAGGGCATACGTAGCAAATCCTATATACCGATTTCGATCGATACAAGTAAGGCAAAAGTCGCCAAAGAGGCCTGCAAGGTTGGGGCAGATATAGTAAACGACATTAGCGGTTTCACTTTTGATGAGTATATGGTTGATACTGTTAGTAAAGCCGGAGTACAGGCAGTTATCATGCATACAAAAGGAACACCGAAAAACATGCAGAACAACCCCTTTTATGAAAATGTAATCTCTGAAATAACAGAATTTTTCAAGGAGCGTATCGCTTTTGCCGATAGGCATGGGATAGAAAAGGACCGCATTATTCTTGATCCTGGTATCGGTTTTGGGAAAAGGGTCTCAGATAATCTCGAAATAATAAAACATCTGAAGACATTCAAGGAATTTGATATGCCCATTATGATTGGTACTTCGATGAAATCTTTTATTGGGCATGTGACCAATGCACCTCTGGAAGAAAGAAAAGAAGAGACGCTTGCAAGCATTGCCATATCTGTATGGAATGGTGCAGATATTGTCAGGGTTCACGATGTAAAGAGTGCAAAAAAAACCATACAGATCGTTGATGCAATAATGAAGGCTGAATCCTGGAAACAGCAAATATCGGATAATTAAATGACGCCGAGCGCTTTATGCATTGTTTTTGATGTCTGAAAATATACCTGTGACACACGGAATATAAATGCCATGCATCCGATATTCTGTGTTCAATAATTGAAAGCGGGAAATATGATCCATTTACTAAGATGGCAAGATGTAATAGATGTTTTGCTTGTTGCCTTTATTATATACAGGACATTTTTGTTAATAAAAGGAACCAGAGCGGTCCAGATTATCATCGGTTTCATCATAGTATTTTTTATATTTTATTTTTCTAAAAAATTTGAACTGTTTACCATTGGATGGATTCTTAACAATTTTGTTGGTTCCATCGTCCTTATAATAGTAGTTATATTCCAGAGCGATATAAGAAGGATTCTCCTTGCCATAGGCAGAAGCCCGTTTTTTAAGCAGATGAGCTATGTCAAGGAAACATTGTTCTACGATGAACTCTGTAATGCCTGTGTTGCAATGGGACAAAAAAAGAATGGTGCGCTGATAGTCATAGAGAGGAAAATAGGCCTTGAAGAGTTTATGGAGGTAGGCATAATGCTTGATGCTGAGGTAAATGCAGAGTTAATAATCAGCATCTTTCAGTCCAAGTCTCCCTTGCATGATGGTGCGATGATAATAAGAGAAGGCAGAATAAGGGCATCGGGCTGCATCCTTCCATTAGCACTTAAGGGTGATATCGACAAACGTTTTGGTACAAGACACAGAGCGGCTATAGGTATTACAGAGGTTACAGATGCGCTCGTATTTGTGGTTTCGGAAGAGAGCGGCAAGTTATCTTATGCCTATGGCGGAGACATAGTTACAAACGTGAGTGGAGATGATTTGAAGAGGGTTTTAAAGGAACGGTTGGGATGAGAAAAAAGACAGGGATTTTTGCAGTAGATATGCTGAGGATGAAAGGAAAATAAGAAGGCTTGTCAAGTTTGCTAAAAAGATATGTATTCAAGGATTTCAAGCTAAAGATACTTTCACTTGTTCTTGCAGCTATGCTCTGGTTTGCTGTTTCACATATTGGCGAAACAAGGATGAGTTTTTCTGTAAAGATAGATTTTGATAAACTTGGAAAAGAATTTATCATTAAAAGGGTTGATAATGATGAGGTCATCATTACGGTCTATGGGCCTGTATCGATATTGAAGGGCATCCGTACCCGTGATATAAAGCTTAGATTAAATCTGGGCGATGCGAAAGAGGGGCTTCATGTCTTCACGCTGCGAGGAAACGATGTCCAGATGCCAAAAGGCTTAAGACTTGACACCTTAAAGCCAGACTTTGTAACCGTTGAACTCGACAGGGTGATTGAAAAAAGACTCAAAACCATTGTTAGATTAGACGACAAATGGAAAGATATCTATAAGATAAAGGTATGGTTTCCTCAGTATGTTTATGCAGAAGGGACAAAAAATTCACTGGAAAAAATCGACACAATAGAGACGTTTCCGATTGAAGGTAATTTCTTTTCGGATGAGGAGACTGTTGAAATTCCTCTGGATATAAAGGATATGCATATAAAAAGGTTAAAACCGGACATTATTAAGGTTGTATTAAGGAGGTATTGATGAAAAAACTCATGGTTAATATCGATCATGTTGCAACATTGAGACAGGCAAGAGGAACACATTATCCAGAACCTGTTTATGCTGCCAGCATTGCAGAGACAGCAGGGGCATCAGGAATTATAGTTCATTTACGTGAGGACAGACGTCACATAAATGACAGGGATGTAAAGATATTAAGAGAAGTTGTGAAGACAAAGCTAAACCTCGAAATGGCAGCCACAGATGAGATGGTAGCTATCGCAAGAGATATTAAACCCGATATGATCACCCTTGTTCCGGAAAAGAGAGAGGAGTTGACTACAGAAGGCGGTCTCGATGTAGTCGGACTTACTAAAAAAATACAGATGGCTGTCGAATCTGTAAAAAATAAAGGTATCAAGGTAAGTCTTTTTGTTGACCCAGTAGAGAAACAGATTATTGCGTCAAAAGAAATCGGCGCAGATATGGTTGAAATTCATACAGGTGCCTACAGCGACGCCTTAAATGAAAAAATACAGGATAAGGAACTAAAAAAGGTAATAGATGCAGCAAGAAAGGGAAAGGAACTAGGGCTTGGGGTAAATGCAGGCCATGGTTTGCACTATCATAATGTGAGAAAAATTGTGGCGATACCGGAAATCGATGAATTGAGTATAGGTCACAGTATAATAGCAAGGGCTGTGTTCACAGGATTTGAACAGGCGGTGAGAGATATGCTAAGACTAATCAAAGAAAATTAGGTAGCTACAGACATATACAGCAAGTTTTTATCTGTGGAATATTATAAAAATGCTGGGGGTCAGCGCAAACAGAAAAAGGCCTTCCGAAGTAGGGTGTCGGAACTTTTTCTATAACCCCTCAAGCAATAAAATATACAAACACTGGACATGCAAGCCAACCCATGTGTCACTTCATGGGATTTGATGAAAATATCATCACAACATGGTCAACAACCATGGGCGCGTATGCAAGAATCTTTCAAGAAAAAGGGTTTAAATTCTGTTTCCTATAAATTTTTTGTACACCCGAAAACTGCATTTGAAATGAATGTACCCGTAGTGTGAGCCATGACAAGGTGTCCCATCATTCTCCCACAAAATGGAGAACTCTACTCACTCTACTTATTATATGTTTTCAATCCTAAATCCTAAATCCTAAATGATTTTTCCCGCTACAGTACAACCAAGGCTATTTGCAAGCGAAGGTTCGAACATCAAGTAACCGCATTTTTATAAACATTGTAAAGCAATTTTGCTTCATCTTCAGGTTTGGGCCATTCTTTCGACCTTTTTAAACCATTTTCTGCTAGTGATTTCCTTGTTTGTTCATTATCGATGAGTTTTATTGCCTGATTGATGAAATCTGCCCGGTTTTCAAGTTTAAAAAGATATCCACAAGGATGCTCCCCTGGGTAACCTAAGACCGCGATGCGATTGCTCTGAATGTCTGATGCAAGAATTGGCCTACCCGCTGCCATAGCTTCAAGAAGTACATTAGAAAAACCTTCTGATGACGACGTATTAAGCACAACATCTGCGCCACTGTATGCAAAACGCATTGCTTCTGCTGGTATTGCTCGAATCCAACAGGCAAAATCCTTGCAATGCTCCAACGCCTCAAAGAATCGTTCACCGTACTCAGCATCAAGTACGGGGCCTGCAAAAACTACTTTCAAGCACTGCCTTATCTCATGGACTTCAGCGAGGGCATTTAAACACTCAAGATTTCTTTTTACAGGACGAATACCTGCGGGCAGAAAAAAAAGAACATCGCAGGGATTGCATCCACATACGCCCCTTAGGTCAAATGCAGAGTTGCCGAACCAGATAAGTGATTTTGGGATATAATGCGTTTGAACAAAACAGCCGTTTAACAATCCCTGCAACTTAAGTACAATGTCGTCACTCTGTGTGATTGTTCCCCGTGCAGCTCTCAATACAGAAATAATTATATCCTTTTTTTTATTTAACCCAATATCGTTGTTTATATCCGTGCCTGCGCAAGATATTACAAACGGGACATCGTGGAGTGGATGGCTGTTATTGTTGTCAACGAGCAACCTCCCGGTTTTAAATGCGTGGTGTCCATGAATAACATCTGGTTTAAAATCTTTAATCTCCTCATGTAGGCTTTGAGTATTTTGGTTTTGTGACTCTATGACCTTTACGTCAAGCCCAAGCCTTATGAGTGAACGACGCCATCGCTCCGCAGTAATTGCATTACCGGTTAAGGATGGAAGTGCTGTGGGTGTCAAGATCAGTATACGCATGGTTCATCCCTCAATCTTATAAGCAACATTTGGTATAACATACCTTTTTGATCATTATAATATTACAAAATCATGCCTCGGGAAATGGAGTAAGTATTATATTGTATTTTTCGATCATTTCACGAAACCCAGGATGAAGCAATGTCTTGAGTTCCTTTTCTCTGTCAGGGGTAGAAAACCGTGTAAAATAACCATGTACACCTTCTTTAACGGCATTTCCAGGATGTGTCATAAATTCAGTGAGCCCATCAGGCAATTTCTTAAAAAGTTCTTCCAAAATCGGCAACGAAAGTCTCCCCTTAAGGTACAGACCTCTAAAATGTTCAGTTGTGTCTATACCTGTTGCGTTAATCAGGGGGCGCGCCTTTGAACCAAACCCGTTGAACAAACCGGCTTCTGATATGATTTCACTGTTGACTGAAAGGCCGTCATAAGAAGGCGTTTTTTCGTCCGGAATTCTTATCCATGGTATATTATACCTTTTGGCAACACTAATCGTTGCATTGATAACTGCTGGAAATATGTGTATATGGTGGTGTCCGTCTATGTGGCTTACTTTGATTCCAGCGTTTATAAGCATTTTCATCTGTGCATCAATTTCCGTGATGATATCTTTTTCAAATGCCTGACCATTATTTCTCGAAAAGAGTTCTATTGCAAAAGACTTTCCAAGAAATAATCCGTCTGAACCTGTAATAATTCTAAGGCCTGACGATATTGGTCTGCCTTCTGAGAGATTTATATGTATGCCATAAGATACGTCGTTTTTGCTGGAAAGCCTGATATGTTTGATCGCATCATCAAATGCAGGTCCATTGGCCAAGATGCTCACACTCGTTACAATACCGTTTACCGCGGCCTCAAATATGCCTGCATTCCTTGCTTCATCCGCACCAACGTCATCGGCATTGATAATGAGTCTTTTCATTTTGGCTCTGATGCCCTTATGAAAAGATTACGAAACACATAACCACCATCAGGGGTCTCAGCGAATTCGGATCGTCCTGATGCACGCAGTTCAAGAAGGTATTCCATCAATCCATCCTTTTTCGAGTTATATTCTGAAGCAGAGAACAACCTATCAGTCTCGTGCATTATTTTTACCACTCCAAAATGTTCCCTCAGCCTTTCTATGACAGCCGAAGGGTTGGCGATAGAAATAACAAGCAACCACAGTCTGCCTTTAGAAGGTTCAAGATAGCCTCTTGCGCCATCTATGATTTTAAATATATGAAGTGTGCCATCTATGCCGCCGTATCGAGGGCTAAACGGTTCAGGTGAAGGTGTCTGAGGGGGAGTGGCTATAATGACGTCAAACCGTTTGTCCTGAACCGATTTATTACCATTTTTTAATGCCTCGTACCAGGAGCCTGCATAAACATCTATTTTGTTGCACACATCATTTTTTTGTGCGTTAACCAGCACTGTTTCAAGCGAAAGAGGGTCCATATCTACGGCAAAGACACTGCCTGCACCGAGTTTTGCCGCTGATATTGAAAGTATACCTGAGCCACATCCAAGGTCAAGGACGCTTTCGTCTTTTTTAACATCAAGGAGTTTTGCAAGCTCGATACTTGATGGAAAAGGCGGATGGACATTCTCGGGGATTACAAGCTCGATATCTTGTATTTTTGTATGTTTAGACGTCAGTCTTTCAAATACCGTTGTGCCACTGAAAGACGAGTCTGAATCGTATGTTGGATAATAAACCTTTCTCCTAACCGGCAATGACCATACGTTGTTCTTTTTTCTTTTCCTTCTGTTATCTTTGTGTTGTCCCTCTTCGTATCTTCTTATAGCCGAGGAGATTATCATGTTTAAAAGCTCGGGATAAGTTAGGTCTGACCATTTAGCTGATATGGAAAACGCCTCAAAGGGTTCGAGACTTGGTGTCACATTTGTTTCGAGAAAGAAAAATGTCCCTGAAGGCGACATCCTTATGTCGAAGCGAGCGTAATCGCAAAGGCCAAGGGTATTGAATGCAAGGCGGGCAAAACCTTCAAGTTCACGCATCATAGAAGGCGACAGATCAACAGGTGATAAGTCTGGTTTTGCATGTTCTGAAAACTCGACAAGTTTGTATTTTTCTGTGAGAAAGACATCATTCGATGCTGGATACCATTCGAGTGGAGGCAACACTATTAAGCCATCATGCCCTTCTATTACTGATACTGCAAGTTCTCTCCCTGAAATATAAGATTCAACCATAACTGGCTGAAGCGAGTGTTCAATAAGGTGTGTAGCTTTTTTCTGTGCCTCTTCAATGTTATGTGCAACTGCAATTCCACGGCTCATGTGCTCAAAGGCTGCTTTGACTACGATAGGAGGTCGCAGCCACTGCGGTAGGGTTGATGTGTTTGATGTGAGCAAGATACCAGGTGGAACAGGAATCCCAACTGAACCAAGATACGATTTTGCCAGAACCTTGTTATCTGCAATCTGACAAGACATAGAACATGTACCAACAATCATCGCCCCGTAGGATTCGAGAATAGACCGGATGGCAAACCGCGTGTAACCATGCCCGAGAAAGGTGTCTGTATGGTCTATGACAAGACTGCATCTTTGTGCGAGTTCAGGAGCAAGAAATACAATCTCTTCAGAATCTGCTGTAAACACCCTATGGCCTAAGGTATTAAGTCCTTTTTCTATCGCCTCAGCGCATCGACACGGGGAGCCAACTGTATGAATTACGCCGATATCCATAGCTTAACCCATTCTTTCTTTACAAACAAAAAATATTTCCGAACTCATACCGCGTGAAGAGGTCGGTTTGAAGATACTTACTCGAACAAAAAGATTTTTCAAGTCTTTTTGCTTTGATGAGAAAGACTCCGAGAAAAAGGATTTGAGGATAAAATGACCGCCAGTCCTTAGTGTGTTAACAACAATATGTTTTGAAGCATCATAAAGCTCATCGATGTTTTTCTCGTCTGCCTCCCTTATCCCTGAAAGGTTTGGGGCAATATCGCATGTGATAACATCGAAGTGTGGTATCGAGAACCTTTGCAATATCTTTGAGACATCAATATCTCTTATATCCCCTGTTATTGTTGAAACATTTTTGTCAGGGATAGGGGTTACGGGTTGTATGTCTATTCCAACAACTAAACCATCACGTCCTATTTCTTGGGCAATGATCTGGATAAAACTGCCTGGAGCACAACCTAAGTCAAGGACTTTGTCACCTTTTTTGATGATACGATATTTATCCTGAATCTCCTTTAATTTATAGGCACTCCTTGCCCTGTATCCTTCGAGTTTTGCCTTTTTGTAAAAGGTGTCTTTTGGAACGAACCTACCCATAAGGGTTTATTATTATGCCATCTTCTTCGATTTCTTCATCAACAAGCTCATCTTCTTCGATGGATTTCTTAATAAAATATAGCGCTGTATTTATCGGTGTGGCCGGATCCTGCAAACAGTTTACGATACCTTTATAGTAAGGGAATTCCTTAATGCTATAAAAAATGTATGCGTAGTCTTCAAGCATGCGTTTGATGTATGGAAGGGTTGATCTTATGTCATCTTTTTCAAGGATTGATTTCAACAACGCCTGTCTTTTTTCTTCAACCAAGTATGGCGGGAGAATAAGCGGTGAGCCACCTAAGTTGTTATATTCTTTTTTATCCTCTTCCAATGATGACCAGGTAATGGTAAATGGTTCTAAAATCGTGTGTGTCAGGATCTTTTCTAATTCCATTGGACGTGTTGTGTCTGGGCATTCAAGATGATAAATATCCTTTGGTTCTTGGATGGTGTCCTTAATGTGAGATGTAATTCTTCTCATCTGTAATATATCGTCACGGTACTTGTTTGACTTTTTAGATTCTTCCTCTAAAATATGCCCGGCATAACAGAAGGAAACATCAGCTATAACCAATTGTTTGTCTTTGTCATATCTGAACTTATTGATTGTGTCGTCTATCTCTTTTTTATCAAGCTCGAGTGTATCCAGATCAACAAGACCATCCATGAAGCGAATCTCTGCACTGAGAAAGATGAACTTATTTTTTTTGACCTCGAAAGCCGAAAAAACTATCCTCGAATTAAAGTCATCATAATTTGATAGATAACCTAAATGCGCCCTTTTTTCTTCAATCCTTTTCAGGGCCGATTCGCCAGATACCTCGGGTTGCTCAATATGAATGCCTGTTGTTTTGAGTTTGTGAATCAGAGCCCTTATGCGTTTCTGGATGTTTTTGTCCTTTTCTTCAGCATAAATGAGGTTTAGAAATACGCCGACATTTTCGTTTCTTTGTTTAGTTATGCCGTCAAGAAACTCCAACTTCTCTTTATTTGAAAGTTTTTGGAATATTTCCGTCTGTTTTTTCAAGCCATATGTTTCTTTGTCGTAGCCGTTATTCTCATCCATGAAGGCTCATTATACCATCAAAGCCGCTGAGATTCCATAGATTTGAAAGCATAAAGACATCATGAAAAAGTAAAAAAAGTCTATATCTGCGATATGCTATCTAATAAACGTGATGACCTATCCGTTGGAATTATCTTGATTTAGTTACTACAGGCGGGTAAAATACGACGATTCAGCGGTATATACTAAAAATATATCAAGAGGTGGATAATGGCGAAAATATCTGAAGGCGTATATTTTATTCAGGGTAGGGATGACATGATCCCAGATTCCCATACATACATTATAGGTGAACCTTCATCAAACGATCTCTCAATCATAGATGTTGGACTTACAGGCAAGGGAAATTATAAGATTCAATCCATCCAGAAGGAAGGGATAGACCTCTCGTCTATTAAAAGGATTATCATGACCCACACACATTTAGACCATATAGGCTGCATAGCGGAGATAAAGAACCACATCCCATGGGCTGAGCTTTGGGTGCACAGTTCAGAGGGAAAATTGTTGGAGCAGGGAGACGACCGTGCAGTATACGGTATGGATATGTTTAAGAGTATGTGTCTTATGCAGTATGGCTTAAAGCCTGATTCATTCAAGATGACAGTCGACCGGAAGCTCGAAGGGGGCGAGGTACTGGAAATAGGAAATATGGTATGGGAGATAATACATATACCGGGACATTCAATGGGGGGTATAGCGCTATACAGTCCAGCGCTTGAAATCCTTATTCCCGGTGATGTCATATACGCTGACCATGCAATCGGCCGTTTTGACCTTTTTGGTGCTGATGCAGAAGAGTTGAAATCATCTCTTAATCGCTTGGCACAACTTAAGATTGAAGTATTACTGCCGGGGCATAACAATATCATGAAAGATGTCCCGTCAGACTATGTTAAACAGGTTGCGAGGATGTGGGAACCCTATTTGAGATAACAATCAGCCTATAGCTAATGACTTATAGAGCACATCAATTTGTGGACAAAATATCGAAACAGCCTTTGCTAAAAATATTCGGTTGATTAGATGAGGATCCGACCCTCCAGCCATTTTTTAGCGCTAACTGTATCATGGAAAGCATCCAAGCTGACAACCCATGATCTTTATTTTAAGCTCATTTATTAATTCGCCTATCTTTTTGCTCGGGACGTTTTCCTCTTCAGCGATCTTTAAAGCCTGTCTGCATGAGATCTTTCCGTCTTTTACATTAAGTTGGATCTTTTGAATCAGTATTTCATTTTCCATCGTCATCCTCCGTTTAAAGCATTATTCCTTTTTTCCTGAAACCTTCTTTTTTGCCTTCTGCAGCAACTCAATCGCCTCATCAAGGTTTTCCGGGGTAAAGGAAATACCCTTTTTCGTTGGTATCCATTCTCCCTCGGCGTTTTCAAAAAACGTTCTAATGTCGATATACTGTTTGCCCTTAAACTCCTTTACGTTTACTATGATCTTGTCCTTACCCTTGTCTATTTCTCCTACCTGCATGATACCCTCCCCGATAAGGTTTTTTAATGTGATGCTAATAAAAAGATTATACGATTTGTTCTTCCGAATCAACCTAAAAGGAGCATTTGTTTTGTTTTTGATTGTCCGATGTGATATTCTTTTACCTGCATGGACAAGATCCATACCACAATAAAGTTGTTTGCCATATTGAGGGAAGGCAGGTTTGATATTACAACAGGAGAGTTTCCAATTGGAACAACCGTTGATGATGTTATCCAACAGATTCGGTATACCAGAAAACGAGGTAATACTCATTTTTATAAATAACTGTCATGGACGGCGTGATACAAAGCTTGTAAACGGCGACACAATCGCCCTTTTCCCTCCTGTCGGGGGAGGGTGATCAGCGGTGAAAAACGGGGGAGACGGTGCACAGTATATTGGAGTAAGGGGTTGGCTGTTATTGTTATGTATAAACCTGACAATCCTCGATCCTTTTGCTATG